>NZ_JBEXLL010000036.1:0-63300 GCF_040609955.1 Nocardia sp. NPDC004568 | reverse complement strand
TCGGCCTCGAAAGCGCCGCGCGAAGCGCAAGTCTCGAGGCCGAAACGGCGAGACCAAGGGGGCTTCGACCCCGCGCCGCCGCAGGCGGCGCCAAAAAAATCACAGCAGCCGGTCTATCCGTTCCCCGACGTCCAGGGTTCGCATGGCCGGGTCGGCGAGTTCGGTGCGGACCACCCGGACCACCTGCGCGACGATCTGTTTCCTGATGCCCGCCAGGACGCCGAGGACGGCGGCCCGCATACCCTGGGCCGCGTATTCGAGCCGGACGTTCTCCCGTTCCGGTGGGTCGACCTCCACCACGATGAGCAGCGGGTCGGCGGCGTGCGCGGTGAGTAGCAGCGGTATCTCCACATCCGCGCGGTAGCGGTTGTCCTTGACCACGCTGACCGTGATGTCGAGGGTGACCGGGACGATGAGGTCGAAGCGGACCAGCGCCGGATGGTCGTCGACGGTGGCGATCTCGGGGACCCGGTCGGTCAACGCGGGCCGGCCGACCTCTCCGCGGACGGTGACCTCGGCCGCCGACCGGGGACCAGTGCGCAGGGGACCGATCTCGATCTGCCGGTCGGCGAGCTGGGTGACGAACTGTTCGAGCCGATCCCGGGTGACGATACGCGGGAAGAAACGCCGCCCGAACTCGGCGTAATCGATCCAGTCGAATCGGGTGCGGGTGCGGTGCGGAGAGCGTTCACGGGCGACGATGGCCTCGATATCGTAGATTCGGCTGCGCATCACACCCGGGTCGCGCAGCATCCCGTTCACCCGATTGGCGACCTCCCGTTGCAGCAGCCCCGCGATCGGGTCGAGTAGCCATTCGGCCACCGAGTCGGCGGCGGACAGGCGCAGCAGCACACTCACATCCCCGGGCTCGACCCGCGGGATATCGATCACGACCAGCAGCGGGTCGGCTGTGCGAGCGTGGAGGGTGAGACCGATCGATACCACCGTCTCCGACCGCAGCGGTTTGCCGCCGAGCAGGATCTTGGCCCGAAGGGATACCGGTATCCGCACGTCGAACGCGACGTCGGAGCCGCGGCGCACCACCACGGGAGCATCGATACGGCCCTCGGCGAGAAACCCGGCGAGCCCGCCGGGTACCAGATTGACCGGGCCGATGGTCAGCCCGCGCCCGGTGATACCGGCGACCGCCTTCTCGATCCGCCGCTCGGTCACCGCGTGGGTGACGAACCGCCTGCCGAACTCGGCGTAGTCGATCCGGTCCGGGTCGCCTACCTCGATCGGTTCCATGAGTCGTTCCGACACCTCTACCTCCACCGCGGATGTGGGTCACGCTACGCATCGAAGGTATCGATCCGGCAGGCCCGTCACCATCCGGGCAGCAGTCGCCCGTAACCGACGATGTGGATATCGGGTACTCCGGCCGGGTCCCAGCGTTCGATGCCGACCGCGTCGCCCTCGTTACCGCCGATCGTGGTGAGCGTGCCGTGGTCGGCGGCCAGCACGATATTGGTGTGCTGGCCGAATCTGCTCTCCGGGCTGTAGAGGATCACATCACCGGTGACCGTCCGGTACCCGGTATCCGCGGCGGCGAAGCGGCCGGAACTCTCGTAGTACTCCTGCAGGGTGTAGACGCCGGGGATCCGCCACGATCCCGAGTTCGGGTTGGCCAGCGGCAGCCCGGCGGCGCGCATCACCCAGCTCACGAAGTCGGCGCACCACGGTTCGGTGTCGCCCTCCGAGTAGCCGGCTCCGTCTCGGGGGTCGGCGAATTCGGCCGCGGCGGCATCGACGACCCGGGCCTGGGCCGGGGTCAGCGCGGCCCGGTCGATGGCCGGGAAGGAAGTCAGGCGTTCACCCACGAGACCTTCGGAGGAGCCGGAGAGAAAAGAACAGCCGCCGAGCAGCAGCGCCACGGCCAGTAACAGGACCGCTGTGCCGCGTACCGGCTTTCTCCGCGCACGCGCCGCTTCCGGATATCCGACCATTCCCGCACCCCGTTTTCCAGACGTTCTTCTCCCGGCTTGTTCACCGGTGCCGTACAGCATGCCCGGTTCCGGCGACACTGCCGAGCGGATTCCCGGCAGTGGGATCAGGGCGGGTCGGTCGCCGGTGCGCGCCGGGGGATGAGGGCGGTGAGCGCGATGGCGACACCGATCGCGAGAGCAGGGCGAGCAGGCCGGCGACCGGCAGCCCGATCGCGCCGCCCACACCGAGTGTGGAACTCATCACGGCCATCGCCGAACCGACACGCTCCGGGGGCAGTTCGTCGCGCAGGATGCTGATACCCAGCGGGATGGCGCCGATCGCCACTCCTTGCAGCGCGCGCCCCGCTACCGAGGGCAGTAGCGACGAGGTCGTCGCGCAGAGCATCGAACCGATGACCATGGCGGTCGGATCGATGAGCAGGATGCGGCGTTTGCCGAACATATCGCCGAGCCGGCCGCTGATCGGGGTACAGACCGCGGAGGCCAGCAGGGTCGCCGTGATCACCCAGGAGGCATTGGCGGGGGTGGTGTCCAGGAGGGTGGGCAGGCTCGGGATGAGGGGAACGACCAGAGTCTGCATGAGCGAGACGACGATGCCGATGGTGCTCAGGGTGGCCACCAGGACTGTCGGTGAGGTGCGGGGCCGATCGCGTTCGCCGGATCTGGAGGGGTCGTCGGCCACGGCGGTCACACATATGCACGTTACATAGCCTATGTATCGTGCACAATTTTGTATTCGGGCGAAACAGACGACATAGTGTCCGAATGTCCGATTCGGCTGCACCGCTCGCCGCCCCCGCGGCGGACCGCCGGGACCCCGCCGTGCTGGCGCGGCTGGTCCTGGAACTGAACCTGCTGTCCCGGCAGTATCCGGCCGCCCGCCGGAATTCGCCGTTCCAGCTGGACAGATCCGCGTACCTGATCCTCACCAGACTGCGCCTGGGCGATCCGTTGTCCCTGCGCGAACTGGCCGAGGCGTTCGGTCTCGACGTGTCCACGGTGAACCGCCAGGTGGCCGCCATGCTCGACCAGGACCTGGTGGAGCGAGTCCCCGACCCCGACGGCGGCGTCGCCCGCAAGGTGCGGCCCAGCGAAAAAGGGCTCCGGCTCTTCGAGGCCGATCTGGCCCTGCAACGTCGCGGTGTCGGCTCCGTGCTCTCCGATTGGCCCGACGACGAGGTCGAGCAGTTGGCCCGGCTCCTGGAGCGGTTCAACGAAGGGGTCGAAGGGCTGGCCCGCCACCCCTGGCCGCGCCCCCATCGGACCACCGGTTCCACGGTCCACTGAGCGAGAACCCGGTGGTCACCCGGTGTTCCCCGGCAGCCGGTACCGTTGAGCCATGATCACGCTCAAAAAGGAAGACGGCGCAGCGGATCTCGCGGGGATCGCCAAGCTGAGTGTCGGTGTCAGCTGGGATCCCTCCGCGGGCGCCAGCGGTGGCGCGCTCGGCTGGGCGCGCCGCAAGAAGGGTGTCGACCTGGACCTGATCGCCATCCTCATGCAGGGCAGCGAACCGGTCCGTTTCGCCGGTCTGGATTCGCTGGACCCGCTGGGCAACGGCTCGGTACTGCACTCCGGCGACGAACAGACCGGCGCGGCCGCCGGTGACGACGAAACCGTGCACGTCACCTTCGCCGAGGTCCCCGGTGGTATCGACGCCATCGTCTTCGTCGCGGCGGCCTTCAAGAAGGGCAGCTCCTTCGAGAAGGCGAACAACATCTCGTTCAAGGTCTACGACGCCACCGGCGGCAGCAGCCAGCAGGTCGCCGATATCTGGCCGTCGCTGCTGGGCAACGACAACGCCAATGCCGTGGCCCGCGCCTTCCGCAACGGCGACGTCTGGCAGCTCGAGGTGCTCAACCGCAAAGGCAAGATCAAGCAGGGCGACAAGCAGGCGCTGCTGCGGTTCGCCATGGGCGGCGCCGGTTCCTGATCGGCCGCACGCGTTCAGCCCGCCGCCCAGCCCGACCAGCGCGCGATATCGAGCGCGATGACCGGTCCGGGCGGAGGCTCTGTCACATAGACGGGATAACGCGCGGTGAGGTGTGTCAGGCCGTGGCGCGCCTCGTCGCTCGTCACGATGCGCGCCCGCCCGTCGGCGCGCACCCACCAGAGGCGGGTCCAGTCCTCGTCGTAGAAATCGGCCAGTACAGCGATATCCGGATTCGCCTCGATATTGGCCAGCCGCCGCAGGGCGGTGGTCGATTTGGGTTTCGCGTCGACCGCGGTGTAGACGGTGTCGCCGGTCACCGCGAACACGATCGGGACGAGATGCGGTGTCCCCGCGGCGGTCACGGTCGCGAGCCGGGCGACTCTGGCCTCGGCGAAGCGGGCCCGCGCCCGGTCGCGGTCCAGCCGCATACCTACCCCTCGCTTCCGGTCCGGCGCCCGGCGCTCAGCGTCGGCCCCGCAGATAATCGCTGACCACCGCGGCGCCGAGCCCGTCCAGGTCCGGCGCCACCACCCGGCCGCCGCTGCGGCGGGCCACCAGGTCCACGAACGCGGCCAGTCGCGGTTCCTCGCCCAGCATGAACACCGAGATCGAGGCGCCCAGCCGGGCCAGCGAATCCACCTGCGTCATGGTGACGGCCAGGGTGCGCCGGTCCGGTGGCCAATTGAAGTAGGAGGTACCGTCCGGCTCCAGGTGCGCGGTCGGCTCCCCGTCGGTCACCACGAGCACCACCGGCACCGCGTCGGGATGCCGGCGCAGATGGCGACCGGCCAGCAGCAACGCGTGGTGCAGATTCGTGCCCTGCTCCCAGACCGGTTCCAGTCCGGTCAGTTCCGCGATGTCCACGGTGCCCGCGTGTCGCCCGAAGGTGATCAGTTCCAACGCGTCGGACCGGAACCGGGTGCTGATCAGATGCTGAAGGGCCAGCGCCGTACGCTTCATCGGCACCCAGCGCCCGTCCTGCACCATCGACCACGAGGTGTCCACGCACACCGCGACCGCCGCCCGGGAGCGCTGTTCGGTCTCGGCGATCTCCACGTCCGCCACATCCAGGGACACCGTCCGGCTTCCTATGGAAGCCGAACGCAGCACCGCGTTGCGCACTGTACGCGACACATCCCAGGGCTCGGTATCGCCGAACTGCCACGGCCTGCTCGCGCCGGTCGGCTCCCCGGCCGCCCCGGCGAGCGCGGTGTCCCGCTGTCCCTCGCGGCTGCGCAATTTACCGACGATATCCCGGAGCGCGACCTCCCCGAGCCGGCGCAACGCCTTCGGGGTCAGCCGCAGTGAGCCGTCGGGCGCCCGCTCGAACAGGCCCTGGCGGCGCAGCTCCCGTTCCAGTTCGGCCAGCCGGGCGGCATCCACCCGGGCGTCGGCGCCGAGTCGGCGCTCCAGCATCTCCAGGTCGATATCCTCCAGCCGCGCGCCGGGATAGGACTGCGCGAGCTGGGCGGCGAGTTCATCGAGTTCGCCCAGCTCCTGCATGGCCTCCACGGCCTCGCCCATTCCCAGCGGGTCCTGGCCGCGGAAACGCCGCGCCGACTCCCAGTCCTGACCGGGACGGAGCGCGCGCAGATTCGCGTCCAGATCGGCGATCTGCTGGGCTATCCGTGGATCCCCGAAGGCCTGCCCGATCAGCTCGTTCAGTTCCGCCCGTTGCTGAGCCGACATCGAGTTCATCATCCGCTGCGCCGCCGCGGCCCGGGCGGCCAGCGCATCGATCAATTCCTCTGTATCACGCGGACTCTCCGGGAAGAACTCACCGTGTCGGTCCATGAACTCGGCGAACCGCTCGGTGGTGTCCTCGCCGCGGGCGTGGGCCGCGAGCAGATCGTTGAGATCCGACATCATCTGCCGGACTCGCTCCACATCCTGCGGCGTCGCATCCTGCAACGCCTGCTTCATCCCTTGGAAGCGGGAGTCCAGCAGTTCCTCACCGAGCAGGCCCCGGATCTTTTGATAGTTCTCCCGGCCGGTTTCCGAACGCCAGGAGTACTCGCTCAATTCGCGGACCGCTCCGGCAGTGCTCGACGGGAGTGCGTCCAACCGCATCTCGGCGAATCGCGCGTCGTCGGAGGGGTCCGGGAACAGCGCGCGGCGTTCGGCTTCCAGGGCCCGGTCCAGCAGTTCCCGCACCTGCCGCAGGGTGCCGTCCAGTCGATGGGACCGCGAGATCTCGGCCCGCCGCTCCCACAGGCGGCGCGTCAGCTCTTCGAGTCCGGGCATACCGGAGGTCCCGCGCCGCAGCAGCTCCTCGAGCGCCGAACGCGGCGAGGAACCTTCCATCACCTCACGCCCGATCTCCGACAGCGCCTCGCGCAGATCGAGCGGAGGCGCGAGCGGATCGGGCCCCTCGTGGTAGGGCCCGTAGGAGTATCGGTCCGCCGCTGTCATCGCACCTCTTCGAAGCCGGGTGCCGGGGTCATCGGCCGTACACCGCGCTGCCCTCGGCGTCGGAGTCCTTGGCCACTTGGCGTGCCAGATACAGCGACTCCAGGGCGAATTCGACGGCCGCGGCGATCCGCTGCGGCGGATCGCCCGCCGCCACCCCGAGCCGCAGCGCCACCTCGTGCAGGACCGGAAGCTCCGGTAGCGCCGACAGGACCTGCGCGCCGGGCACCCGCTCGCCCGTGGTCACCAGATGGCCCTCATCCACCGCGTCGGCCAGCGGCCGCAGATCCAATCCACCGAGCCGCTCCCGCGCGGTATCGGCGAAGGCCCGCCGCAGCATATGCGTGAGGTGTTCCTGTTCGCGGCCCTCCTCGCCGGATTCGAACTCCAGCTTGCCGCGCAGCACGGCCGGCACCGAGTCGAGATCGACCGGCCGGGCCACCGCGGGGTTCTCCCCGGTCAGCGCGGACCGGCGCAGCGCCGCCGCGGCCACGGTTTCCGCGGCGGCCACCGCGAACCGGGCCGAGACGCCGGAGCGCTGATCGATGGCCGGGGATTCGCGCAGCCGCCGGACGAACCGGGCCAGCACCTCGATCAGCGGATCGCCCACCTCGGCGACCAATTCGGCTTCCTGCCGCACCAGCGCCATCTCCGCCTCGACCGTCAGCGGGTAGTGGGTCCGGATCTCGGCGCCGAAGCGGTCCTTCAACGGGGTGATGATCCGGCCGCGATTGGTGTAGTCCTCGGGGTTGGCCGTCGCCACCAGCAGCACATCCAGCGGTAGCCGCAGCGTATAGCCGCGCACCTGGATATCGCGCTCCTCCATGACATTCAGCAGCGCGACCTGGATACGTTCGGCGAGGTCGGGCAGTTCGTTGACGGCCACGATGCCCCGGTGCGCCCGCGGCACCAGGCCGAAATGGATGGTCTCCGGATCGCCGAGACTACGGCCCTCGGCGACCTTCACCGGATCCACATCGCCGATCAGGTCGCCCACCGAGGTATCCGGGGTCGCGAGCTTTTCGGCGTAGCGCTCGCTACGGTGCCGCCAGGTGACGGGTAGATCGTCACCGAGTTCGGCCGCGAGCCGCCGGCCCTGCGGGCTGATCGGATCCAGTGGATGCTCGCCCAGTTCGGCGCCCTCGATCACCGGGGTCCATTCGTCGAGTAGTTCGAGGACGGTCCGGAGCAGCCGGGTCTTGCCCTGGCCCCGTTCGCCCAGCAGGACCACATCGTGACCCGCGAGCAGCGCACGCTCCAGCTGGGGCAGCACGGTTCGCTCGAAGCCGACGATGCCGGGCCACGGGTCATCTCCCGAGCCCAACCGGGCCAGCAGATTCTCCCGGATCTCGGCTTTCACACTCCGCGGCGCGTACCCGGCCGCCCGCAACGCGCCCGCGGTGGCGGGCAGCTCTGATAGCGCAGTCACCTCATCGACGCTACGACGATTTCCCGCATCGGTCGACAGGTGGCGCGCCGTATCCCCCGCTCGGCGTGGGCTCGCGGGCAGCGCGACGGCCTCAGGCGACGCCGGCTTCCAGCCGCTGCCGCAGCGTATCGAGACCGTCTCCGCGCAGGTCGTCGGCCGCGACACCACGCGCCGAGGCGATGAGCAGCAGCGACAGCAGCGGACCGCGCACCTGCGGCCCCGCCCCCACGGTGAACTCCGCGTCGTCGGCCACCAGGGTGAGCCCGGCGACGAGTTCCTTCCCGCCACCGAACCCGGCCGTGGTGCGGATCTGCAACCGCAGGGCATCGGCGACGGCCTCGGCCGGGTACTCCCGCGTGATCCCCAGCGGGCGCCGGATGTCCTCGCCGTGCACGATCATCTCGACCAGTCTGCTGTCGAGCGGGGCGGGTGGGGTGACCGTGTTGTGCAGGGCCGCACGCAACCGGTCCAGCGTTTCGGCGGGAGTGTCCGCCCGCTCGCGTTCGACACCGTTCTCGGTGAACCGGTCGAAATCGAAGCGGGCCCGGGCGAACTGCGCCACGAACCCGAGCCGGGATGTTCTCGCGGTGGCCACGATATGGGCGAGCACATCGTGCACCGTCCAGCCGGAACACAACGAGGGTGTCGCCCACTGCTCGGCGTCGAGCCCTTCGAGATCCGCGATGAGCGCCAGTCGCTCGGACCGGACCGTCGGCCATACGTCTTGCACGATTCCTCCAGATCGGCTCGGACCCCCCCACCGGGGGTGACGCACGGCACAATACGGAGCGACACCGACAGTTCCGGCCGACCCGGGCCGATCCGGCGGTTTCCGATCCGACGACCGCTCCGCGGGGCAACGAGCTCGTTCGGCTGTCGTCGGTCAGTCGGGTGCCACACCCGATACCTGTGCCTCGGCCCAGAGCCGCCGCAGGATCGTCCCGGCCGGGTCCGGCGCCGCCCGACGGAATCCCGTACCCGCCCAGAGCGCCATATCGTCGGCGGCGTCCCGCTGGGCCGCGGCCGCCCGGATGGGGCTGGTGAGGTGGTGGATCTGCGGGTACGCGGCCGGCGCCGTGCCGTACTCGGCGATGAAACCGTTGGCCAGTCCCCGGGCGGGGCGGCCGGAGAACACGCGCGTCACGACCGTCCGGTCGAACCGCGGATCGGCGAGGGCGTCCTTGTGTGCGGCCTTCGCCCCGGATTCGGCGCTGCGCAGGAACGCCGTACCCAATTGCACGGCGACCGCCCCGTGCGCGAGCGCCTCCACGATCCGCGCACCGTCGGAGATACCGCCCGCCGCGACCACCGGTAGCGGACACCACGCGGTGATCTCGTCGAGCAGGTCGAGCAGCGATGCCGTCCCCGGTTCGTCCTCGACCCGGAAGGTGCCCCGATGGCCTCCCCCTTCGGGACCCTGCAGGCAGAGCGCGTCGACGCCCACCTCGCTCGCGGCGCGGGCCTCGTCCGGACCGGTCACCGTCGCGACCACCGTGGATCCGGCATCCCGCAGCCGCCGCACGGCGTCCACCGGCGGCAGACCGAAGGTCAGCGAGACGACCGGCACCCGCTGTTCGACGACCAGATCGACCTTCTCGTCGAACCGGTCGTCGTCGAATTCCCGGACGGCGGGTACCTCGAGCCCGTACCGCCGCGCCGTCTCCCGCAGACGGTCCCGGTACCGCTCCACCGCCCCGGCATCGTAGGAAGCGCGCTGCGGCACGAAGAGGTTCACCCCGAACGGCGCGTCCGTACCGGCCCGCACCTGCCGGATCTGCTCGGCCACCGCCTCGGGGGTCTTGTACCCGGCCGCCAGGAAACCCAGTCCGCCCGCGTCCGCGACGCTCACCACCAACTCCGGGGTCGACGGCCCACCCGCCATCGGCGCCGCCACGATCGGCACGGCGAGATCTCCGAATCCGAACACGATCCACCTCCACGGTCGATACCGAATCGAACGGTACCCAGCCTCCTCACCCGCCGGCGCCGGACGACGACCGGGTGCCGCGACTGTTCCCTGGGTCACGGGCGAGGCCTCGACCCGGTCGGCCGCCGATCACGGAGTCACGATCGGGAACGAGGGATCGAAATCGTCGAGCGGCGCGGCCAGGTCGGTCAACGGGCGTCCCCCCGTGCCGATCGACAACGACCGAAACCCCCGTCGCCGACCACATCGCCCGGCAGATCGGCGAGGACCCCCGGCGGGCGTCGGCGAAATACTGCCGGTTCGCAAGGTCGTAGTGGGCGGCCGTGTCGTGATCGATCCGCGCTGTCGTCGCCGTGGCGGATTCGGCTTCGTAGCACATACCGGCTGTTCCTCCCTGGGGCACGGAGCCATCCGGCGCGAAAGGGTAGGCCGCCGGCGGCGGCGCGGCATTCGCCCGAAACGGGTGAACCGTGGTAGCCGGGCACGGCCGTGTGATCGAGGCATAATTCCGGTGACCGTGGCGCATTCCCGTGACGGCGCGCCTCCCTTCCCGCAGGAGAAGAGGGTATGTCCGATTCGAGTACGTTCCTCGTCGAACGCACGACCACGATCGCCGCTCCCGAGCCCCGGATTCGCGCCCTCATCGACGACTTCCACCACTGGCGCGATTGGTCGCCCTGGGAGGACGCCGATCCCGACCTGCGGCGCACCTACTCGGGCCCGGGATCGGGCTCGGGTGCCCGCTACGACTGGGAGGGAAACCGGAAGGCGGGCGCCGGCACGATGACGATCACCACCTCGGAACCCGGGCGGGTCGGAATCGACCTGGCCTTCCGCAAACCGTTCGAAAGCCGCAACGAGGTGACCTTCCTGCTGGTGGCCGCCGGCGACACCACCACGGTGACCTGGCGGATGACCGGCCGCAAGAACCTGTTCTTCAAACTGGTCGGCTTCCTGTTCCCGATGGACCGGTTCATCGGCCCCGACTTCGAGAAGGGGCTCGTGCGATTGAAAGGACGCGCCGAGGCCGGCAGCTGACCTCGGCGCGCGCCGGCGGATTCCACGACGCGCGACCTCGGCGCGGTCGCGTGCACCGCGACCGCGCTGCCCGGTCGGCGTCCGTCCGATCCGGAACCGCGCCGATCAGCCGGCGTCGGGTTTCGACGGGTCCGGCACGGAGAACCCGGTGACCCGTTCGGGGGTCACGCGGACGATGAACCGGCGGATACTGTCCGGCTCCTGGGGCGGCTGCTGGCCGAGATACTTCCGGGACAGCCGCAGCGGCAGCGTTTTGTCCGGATCGTCGATCAGTTCGGCGGTGCCCTGGATATCCACCGACCGGTAGGGGTTCGTGGCATCGGCAACGGTGAGCGCGATCCGCGGGTCCCGGGCCAGATTGCGCACCTTGCGCCGGGTGGTCGTCGAACTGAACAGGATGGTGTCGCCCTCCCGGTCCATCCAGACCACCGAGGTCTGCGGGCGGCCGTCGGCTTCGATCGTGGCCACCGTGGCGAAATTCTTCCCGTCCAGCAGGCGGCGGGCTTCTGCGGACAATTCGATCGTCATATCGGTTCCTTCGTGTCGTTTCGGTCGGGGTCGGTCTTGGAGTGGAAACGCGTGTCCGCGTCAGGCGGGACGGGCCGCGGCGCGCGGGGTGGCCGGCAACGCCGCGGCGGCGGGGCGCAGCACCGTGACCGTCACCGCCAGCGCGGCGACCAGCAGTCCGGCGGCGACGGCGAAAGCCGTCCGGTAGCCGCCGGTCAGCGCCTCGGGATCGGACGCGCCGGCAGCCGGCAGCGCGCCGCTGCGGGACACGGCGAGGGTTGTCGGCACGGCGACACCGAGCGCCATACCGATCTGCTGGGTGGTGTTGAACAGCCCGGAGATCAGCCCCGCGTCATCGGACGCGGCACCGGACATACCGAGTGCGGTGAGCGCCGGGAACACCAACCCGAAGCCGGCGATCAGTGTCATCACCGGTAGCAGGTCGACCGGGTAGGACGCGTGCACCGGCACGCTCGCGAGCCGGACCATGGCGGCCAGCAGGAGCAGCAGCCCGGTGATCAGCACAGCGCGTTCGCCGAAACGGAGGGTGAGGCGGGCCGAGACGAACAGCGACACTCCGCCGATCGCCACGGCCGCCGGCAGCATCGCCGGCCCGGTCTCCAGCGCCGTGTAGCCCAGGACGCGCTGCAGGTACAGCGCGAGCAGAACCTGGAAGGCGAACATGGCCGACACGGTCAGCATCTGCACGAGATTGGCCCCGGAGACAGTGCGCGAACGAAAGACGCGGAGCGGAAGCAGCGGATCGGCGACCCGGGACTGCCGGACGACGAATGCGGCCAGCAGGGCCAGGGAAACGGCGGCGAGGGTGAGCGTGCGCGCCGAGGTCCAGCCCCGGCTCTCGATCCCCACCACCGTGTAGATCCCCAGCATCAGACCGGCGGTGACCAGCGTGGCACCGACCAGATCCGCCCGGCGCACACCGCCGCCGGCCCGGTCGGCCGGCAGCACCGCGATCGCCAGGGCCACCGTGGCCAGGCCGATCCGGAAGTGCCACCGTCACGATGCTGCCGTCCAGAACGGTCATCAGGGTGGCCGCCGACAGCACGGCGAGGGCGAGACGTGCGGGGGTGCTCATGGTGTTCTCCTGTCCGGAACCCGACAGGAGAGACTGTAATAGATAGTTTTGTTGCAGACAATCTATTGGAGATCTATCGCCGTGCGCGGCGCGCCGCCGACGGCGCCTCCACCGCCTCGGCGAGGTAGCCCTCGGTCAGCTCGCGCAGCGCCCGCAGCAGGCTCTCGCGCTCCCCCGCCGGTAACGAGCCGAGCGCCGCGCCGTGCACACCGTCGACGATCCGCTGACTGCGCTCGGCCACCTCCCGCCCCTTGTCGGTGACGGCGATGATGCGAGCCCGGCGATCTGTGGCGGAAGGCCGTCGTTCGGCGAGCCCGGCCTGCTCCAGCGCGTCGACGGTGACGACCATCGTGGTCTTGTCCATATCCCCGATCGCCGCGAGCTGGGCCTGGGTCCGCTCCTCCTCCAAGGCGTGGACGAGCACACAGTGCATGCGGGCCGTGAGGCCGATCTCCGCCAGCGCCGCCGCCATCCGGGTGCGCAGGACATGACTGGTGCGGTCGAGCAGGAACGACAGGTCCGGTTCGGCGCGGACAGGAGCCATTGCGGTCATGGACCCATGGTAGTTCCGTGGCAGATCTTCTACGGCGAACCGTCACAGGCGCCCGAGGCGCGCGCACGACGTCGGGCACCGCCTGCCCTAGAATTGCCGTACAACTCGACGCACCGATTCGTTCTTCTTGCGATGCGCACCCGGGTTTCGTGGTGCGCCGGCGAGTGCGTCCGCCCGCGCGGCGGCTGCGCACCCGAACTCCGATCCGAGGCGGCGCTCATGACAGACGTCGACTATTGCGTGGTAGGTGGGGGATTTGCCGGACTGACCGCCGCCCGGCGGCTGAAACAGGCAGGCCGCACGGTGGCCGTCCTGGAAGCCCGCGACCGGCTCGGCGGGCGCACATTCACCGAGAATCGGACCGACGGATCGTGGATCGATCGGGGCGGCGCCTGGATCGGTCCCGGCCAGGAGCGGATCCGCGCCCTGATGCAGGACTACGGGGTGGCGAGCTACAAGCAGTACACCGACGGGGAAGCGATGATGCTCGTCGAGGGCAAGCAGTATCGCTACACCGGGACGATCCCGTGGTCGATGAGCCCGTGGGTGGCGATGAATCTCGGTGCCGCCCTGCTCGACCTGGGCCATCTGTGCAAGTCGATACCGCTCGACGCGCCCTGGACCGCCGAGCAGGCCGACCGGTGGGATCGCCTCACCCTGGCGCACTGGCTCAATACCCATGTCGTCTCCAAGGCCGCCCACGAACTGCTGGAGACCGCGATCGCCGGCGCCTACACCTCCGCCGCGTCCGAGGTATCACTGCTGTTCGCCCTGTACCAGATGGCCTCCGGCGGCGGACCCGGTTTCGTCCTGGGCATCGAGGACGGCGCCCAGGACTCGCGGCCGGTGGGCGGAATGGGCGCCATCTACTGTCCGATGGCGGCCGAACTCGGCGAATCGGTCCTGCTCGCCCGGCCCGTCCGGCGCATCCAGCAGGATGCCGAGGGTGTCACGGTGTTCTCCGGCAAGACGACGGTGCGCGCCCGCCGGGTGATCGTGGCGGTGCCGCTGGCGATCGCGAGCCAGATCCGCTACGAACCGATACTGCCGGTCGACCGGTCGCTGCTGCACCAGCGGATGCCGAGCGGCGCCATCGTCAAGATCTCCGCCGTCTACGACGAACCGTTCTGGCGCGCGGACGGGTTGTCGGGACAGTCGGCGGCGCCGGGATCACCGGCCACCATCACCATCGACGCCTGCACCGACACCGGCAGACCCGGTGTGCTGTGCGTCATCGTGGAGGGGCCCATCGCACGGCAGATCGGCCGGCTCGACCCCGCCGAGCGGCGCCGCACGATCCTCGACGCCCTCGCCGAACGCTTCGGCGACAAGGCCCGCGCCCCGGCCGACTACATCGAGCAGAATTGGACCGCCGAACGCTATTCCGGTGGCGGAATGCTCAGCCACGCCCCGACCGGCGTCCTCACCCAGTTCGGTCCCGCGCTCCGCGCGCCGTGCGGGCGCATCCACTGGGCCGGAACCGAGAGTTCCGCGGTGATGTGCGGATGGGTCGACGGGGCCGTGCGGTCGGGCGAGCGGGCGGCGGACGAAGTACTGGAACACGACATCGTGACCGCCTCCGCGACGGGGGCTCCCGGCCCGCGGCCCGCCGCGGGATGACCTGCCGCGCCGCCCGGCAACCCGGATCGGAGGGCGAACGCGCCGCCCATCCGGCCCCCGGACGTAGCCACCACGTGCCGCCGCTCAGAAGCGGTCTCTGTGCTCACGCAGCCAGTCGGCGAAGGTGCGGGCGGGCCGGCCGAGAATCCGGTCCAGGGTGCCGTCCGGGCTCCGCGCCTCCGGTGGCGGGTCGGCGTGCCAGCCCACAACGTACTCGGCATCGGCCCGCGAGACCCCCTCGCGCAGCATCCTTTCGATGGCTCGTGCGCGACCGATCTGCTCGAAGGCGATCTCCCGGCCGAGCGCACCGGCGAGCAGCGCCACCCGCGCGCCGGTCGTCAGCGCTTCGGGCCCGTTGAGGTTGTACGCACGCCCCGCATGACCTTCCTCGGTGTGCGCGATCGCCGCCACCGTACCGAGGTCGCCTTCGTGGACCACCGCGCTCGGCAGATCGAACGGTTCCCGCACCACCCCCTCGCTGCGAACGGATTCCGCCCAGGTGAGCGCGTTGGCCATGAACTCCTGCGGTTCCAGCCGCGTCCACGCGACTCCGGACCGCTCCACCGCCGATTCGGCCGGACCGACGTACCCACCCCAGAGGATGGTGATCCGCGCGACTCCGGCGGAGACCGCCCGCCGGACCAGTTCGGGTCCGGTCTCGGCCACACCGGCCGTCACGGTGATGTGCAGCCCGGTGACACCGTCCAGCGCCGTGTCCAGCGTCTCGGGGGCGGTGTGCGTACCCGATACCAGTTCCGCCTCCGCGGGCAGCAGCGTGGCCGCCCGGCGCGGGTCGCGGGTCAGCGCCCGCACCGTCCTACCCCTGCGCAGCAGCTCCGCCACCACGTATTTTCCGGTGTTCCCGGTCGCGCCCGTCACCAAAACCGTCACGTCGTCTCCCTTCCGAACGCGAACGCTATGACCTCAACAAAAGTTGAGGTCAATTCCCGCCCGATCCGAAAGCTCCGCGGCGCCGTTCCACCGCCACGACCGGCTATCCGTCGAACCCGTATTCGGCCGAGGCCCGCAGCCGGTCGACCTCCGCGGCCAGGGCCGTGCGCAGTTCCTCGTGCCGCTGCCCGAGCGCGGTCACCGGGTCGTGCCAGCGGTCGTCCGGATAACCCCATACCGGCTTGCCGACGATCTCCTCGGGTTCCCAGTCGTACCGGGGCCACAGATGAGCGTGCAGAAAAGGGTGCGTATTGCCCAGGATCTCGACATTGAGGCGCCGGTATCGCGGGTCACGCGCCGCACACACCGCTTCGACCGCGGTGGCGACGAGATCGACATCGGCCAGGAACCGCACCCTTTCACGCCGGGGCAGATCGGTGAGCCGGTCGACGCCCGGCACTCTGGTCAAGGCAAGGGAGTAACCGGGTAGGAACTGCACATCACCGATCACCGCGAAAGCCGCGTCGAGCTCAGCGAAGACGGTCGGATTCCGGCCCTCGATCGCGGACCGCACGCGATCGTCCCTCCAGTCGCTCATCCGCCCGCCCTACCCGCGGCTCCCGGGAACCCGCGCCGTGGCACCGAACCGAAATCCGGCCTCCGCGCCGCGCAGGCGGGCCCGGCGGCGCCGCCACCAGGTCACCGCCCACAGGGTGTGCCCGAACTCGAGAACCGCGAGCACGACGATTCCGTCGCACAGGCTCCCGGCTGTCCGCTCAGGGTACAGCGACCGCAGCGCGCCGGTGAGCAGACCGAGGTCCGCGGGGAGGGTGACAGCGAACGCGGCGGCCAGGCACAGCACCGTCCCCAGCACCAGGACCACGCTGTATATACGAACGGCGCATCCGGGTGCTCGGCCACATCGGCCGAGCACCGCGGCGCGGATCAGGACTTGCGACCGACCGCGGCGTAGCCGGGCACCTTCGCGTCCATGGACTTCGGCGGCTCGATCGGCGGGCGCCACCAGTGGATGGGCACCACACCGGGTTCCAGAATTTCCATCCCGTCGAAGAACTTCGCGATTTCCGCACGGTCGCGCGGGTGGCAGTGCATTCCGCGCTCCTCGTACACCTTCACCGTCGCCGCGATCCCCGCCGGGTCGAAGTCGGCGGTCAGGTGGGTCATCGCCAGATACGAACCCGGAGCCAGCGCGGACACGAGGGTCTCGGTGATCTCGTACGCGCCCGGTACGAAATTCAGCAGGGCGATCAGTGACAGCGCGATCGGCTCGTCGAAATCCAGAGTGCGGCGCGCCGCCGCCAGGATCTCCTGCGGCCGGGTCGCGTCGGCCTGGAGGTAATCGGTGCGTCCTTCCGGAGTGCCGACCATCAGGGCGCGGGCGTGGGCGAGCACGATCGGATCGTTGTCCACATAGACGACGCGCGCTTTCGGCTGCTCCTCCTGGGCCACCTGGTGCAGGTTCGGCTCGGTCGGGATTCCGGTCCCGATATCGAGGAACTGGGTCACCCCGGCCTCCCGGGCGAGATGCCGGGTCGCGCGGTGGATGAACCCCCGGTTCGCCTGCGCGGCCAGCCGCACCTCCGGCAATGCCTGCAACACCTTCTCCGCGGCCTCCGCATCGGCCGGGTAGTGGTCTTTGCCACCGAGATAGTAGTCGTACATACGCGCGATATGCGGCTCGTGCGGGTTCAGGCCGGACCGATCCATATCGGCCAAGATACAAGAATCGCAACCGTTTTCGCACTCGAAACCAATGGTCATCGCCTCTGCGACCTGCACGTACCCCGGTCTCGTCGCCCGGGATACGAGCACCGCGATCGGCGCGACCCTCGGCAGGCTCGGCTTCCCATACCGGCCCCCGGCCCCGAGTGGACACCGGTGCCGGCGAACCGGGGGATCAGCGGTGCCGTTGCGGCGTACGTCCTTCGGTACGGCGAGGTCGGGGGCGGTGAACAGTGCACCCCAGGAACGGAGCCGGGGCGGGGGAACCGGCGCCGGGCCACGCGACCGGATCGTGACGGTGAGCGCACGGAACCGGCGCCCCGCGAATCTGCCAGGATGACCGCATGAGAACCATGACTCGCCCCGGCAGCACGATCTCCGCCGGGACTCTGGTTCTGCTGACCGCCCTGTATTTCGCCCAGGGACTTCCCTACGGATTCTTCACCCAGGCACTCCCCGTGGTGCTGCGCGAATCCGGGTTCTCGCTGATCGAGATCAGCGCCACCGGGATCCTGTTCGCGCCGTGGGCCCTGAAATTCCTGTGGGCGCCCTACGTCGACCACTACGGCACCCGCCGGCAGTGGTTGCTGACCCTGCAACTCGCCGCGTCGGCGGTGACACTCGGGCTCGCCTGCCTGGACCTGTCGGCGTCACTGCGCTGGCTGCTCCTGGGTATCGCCGTGGTCAACGTGATATCGGCGACGCAGGACGTCGCCACCGACGGGCTCGCCGTGCAGCTTCTCGGCCCTCGACAGCGCGGCCTGGGCAACGGTATCCAGGTCGGTGCGTACCGGATCGGCATGATCGTCGGAGGCGGCGCGCTGCTGTGGCTCTTCGCGCTCGCGGGGTGGCGCGTGCTGTTCGTCGCGATGTCGATCCTGTTGTTGCTCAGCGCGATTCCGGTGTGGTGGTCACCGCGTACCACCATTCGCAGTACCTCGGAGAAATCTCCGTCGAGCCCGGCCCGGTTGCCTATCGGGTGGTGGCAGCGGTTGCGCCGGCCCGGGATGCTCGCGTTCATCCTCCTCCTCGGGGGCTTCAAATTCGGCGACTCGATGGGCTCGGCGATGGTCGGCCCGTTCATGTCCGACACCGGCCTCACCCTGGGGCAGATAGCCCTGGTCAAAGGGGTCCTGTCCTCGGCCGGCGCGCTCGCGGGCGCGGCCGTGGGCGGCTGGCTGTGCTATCGGCGCGGCCGGCGGCGCGCGCTGCTCATCGGCGGTGTGACGCAGACCCTCAGCCTGGCCCTCTATCTGCTCGCGGCGCTGGGGCCCGGCGGCTTCGGGTTGATCGTCACCGCGAGCCTCGCCGAACACATACTCGGTGGCGCCGCGACCGTGGCGGTGTTCACTCTCATGATGGACGCCGCCGACCCCGATCACGCCGGCAGTGACTACACGCTGCTGGCCTGCGCGATCGTGGTGGTGCAGGGTATCGCGGGGTTCGCCGCGGGGACGGTCGGCGAACTACTCGGGTATCCGGCGCTGTTCGGCTCGAGCCTGGTGCTGTCGGGTATCGGTTGCGTGGCGCTGATCGTGGCGACGGATCGGGGCGCGGGGCCGGCGGGGGTGCACGCGGTGTGGGCGGCACCCGGCCCGGCGACGCGTCGATCCGCGACCTGACCGGTTCAGGCCGGCGTCAACACACCGGTGAGGGCCCGGCGCAACAGTGGTTCGAACAGCTCTCCCGGCCCCGCGGCGCGGTCCGGCGTGGCGAGCGCGTCGGCCAGATACGGATGCCGTCCCGCCCCGGCGACCTCCCGCACATAGGCCATCTGAGCGAGACGGCGCGATTCGTTCGCCGTCCGCTCATCCAGCTCGGCGCGAGCGAATTGCTGAGCGAGCGCGGTCAGTACCGCGACGGTCTGCAGTTTCACCTGTCCGGGCGCGTCGACGGCCGCCATGGCCCGTAGTGCGTATTCGAGATAGTCGATTCCGCGCGGCCCGACCCGTAACGGCTCGACCGGTATATCGGCCGGCCACGGATACTTCACGTAGACATCCTTCGCCCGGATTCCCAACGCGGTGAGGTCGTCGATCGCCACGCCGGTCAGCGGTACGCCGAGGTCGATCTCACCGGCGGCGGCGTCGGCCATGAGGTCGAGGACATCGTCACGACCCGACACGTAGCGGTACAGCGCCGATTGACTCACCCCGAGTTGCTGCGCGATCCGGCGCGTGGAGACGGCGGCCAGTCCGCCCCGGCCGGCGAGTTCCATCGCGGCGGCGGCCAGTTCGGCCCGGCTGTGCGAGGGCGCCGGACCGCGCCTGCCGTCGGGTCGTTCCCAGACTGTCGGGTCGGCTTTCCCGGACCGCGACGCTGGGCGCAGAACGGAGCGGTGCGCCTCACGTTCGACCGATGCCTGCCGGAACGAGGGGGCGAACCACTGCTCGTCGCCACCGGGCTGGGCGCCGACCGGCACTGGCTCCCCGACGGGTGGAAGCCGAGCCGGACAGCAGCATCCACGACGCGGAGGCCCAGAGCCGGCAGATCGGGGCCCGGTGGAGCGGCCCCGCGATCACCGGAATCACCCGGCCCACCCTGGTCGTGCACGGCGAAGACGCCCCACTGATCAAACCCGGCGCCCGCGCGTGCCATCGCGTCGCGTATTGCCGGCTCCCGCCTGCTGCTGCCCGAAATGGGGCACGAACTGCCCGAACACGTATGGAAACCGCTGGCCACCGCGATCCGCGAGCTCGCGGACGGACGCACACGATGAACTCGGCCTACCGTGGCACGCCCGGCTGCTACCGACCGCCACCGGGAATACGACGCGCGGCCCCGCACACCCGCGGCCGCTCTCGCTTCGTGCCCGACCCGCCGATCGACGTGAGGAAACCCCACGGTGCGTTGGCGGCAGGACAGCGCGGTGGTGCGATATCGTCGGCTCCCCGATGGACATTCCGACGGCCGGACGACAGCGCGCCCCACGTCCGATACCGACCCGAAGTGCGGTAGCAGGGAGTGATCATGGACATCACCCAGCTGATCCTCGACGACCACCACGAGCAGCGGCGGCTGTTCGCGATCCTGGAGGAAATCGATCGCCGGGAGACCGGCGTCCTCTCCGCCGTCTGGGGGAGACTGGCGGCCTTCCTCGAACTGCACGCCCAGGCGGAGGAGGAGATCTTCTATCCCGCGCTGCTCCAGGTGGGTATCGCGGCCCGGCGCGCGGCCGGGGTGGAGGCGGAGACCATCGACGCCGTCCACGACCACAACGAGATCCGGGACGCGGTCGCCGAAGTGGCACGTCACCGGGTTGGCAGTGACGACTGGTACACGGCCGTAGCGGCGGCGAACACCGCCAACAGCGATCACATGGCCGAGGAAGAGCGCGAGGGCCTGACCGATTTCCGCCGACTGGCGGATCTGTCACGTCGACATCGGCTGGCCGTCGCCTTCGCCGCGTACGAGGCACGGAACTACGCCGGCGTACGACCCGTGGACAAGGATCCCGAGAGCTACGTCCGCGCAGCGGAAAAGGAGCTGCGGAGCACCGCGAGTGGATCCCTGAGTGTCGGCACCCTGAAGCGGGCCCGCCCCGGCGGTCCGGCCGCTACCGCCGGCTAGGCCGACGCTCCCGGCAGCGAGTAGTCCTCGACAGTCATGGAGTTGTGGACGCGTGCGCTCTCGGTGGTGAGCCGGAGGAAGGCGCGTCCGGCCCGCGCGGGCAGGACGGAGAGCAGGCGGGCGCCCTGCACCAGCCCCCACACCCCGCGGCGGGACGTGGGGACCAGGGTTCTCGCCGCGCTCAGCCCGACCGCACGGCTGCCGCGCACATGCTCGGCCATCGCCCGCTCGTAGGCCGGAAAGGCGCACTCCGGATCGCCACCCGCCCGCGTCAGCTCTCCGGCCAGCACATACGCCCCGACGACGGCCAGGCTGGTGCTGCCCCCGACGGCGGGGCCGGGACAGTAGCCCGCGTCGCCGACGAGTGTGACCCTGCCCCGTGACCAGGTGTCCATGCGGACCTGGGTGATCGAGTCGAAGTAGAAGGCCGGGCTGTGGTCGAGCGCGTCGAGCCAGCCCTGCACCTCGGGGTCCACCCCGCTGAACGCGGTGCGCAGCAGCTCTTTCTGCCGGGGCACATCGTGGTGGTGGTAGTCGAGGGCACGCTCCCCGCGGAACAGGAACAGGGCTCGCGCGTGACCCAGATGCCGCGCGCGATACATACCCGCGGTGCGGCCGACACCGACGTGGATGCGGAGTTCGCCGTCTACGCCGTAGGTTTCGGGTAGTTCGATCACCGCGAGATAGGCACCGACGAAGGCGCTGAAGCGGGATTCGTCCCCGAAGACCAGGCGGCGAACAGTCGAGTGCAACCCGTCCGCGCCGACGACGAGGTCGAAGCGGCGCGGCGCGGCCTTCTCGAACAGCACTTCCCCTCCGGCGAGATCGCGGTGACCGAATCACCGAACAGGTACTCCACCTCGTCACACCCGGCCGTGTAATAGATCTCGCTCAGGTCGTCGCGCATGATCTCGGCGTGCCGATCCGAGGCGGCGCCGAAGATCTTGGACAGGTCCACCCGGGCGGGGCGCCGCTGCCCCTCGGGGAGGAGGACCATCCGATTCGTACCGGTGATCCGTTCCTCGATGCGCGGGAGCACGCCCATCTTCTCCGAGATGTCCATCGCGGGCCGGAACAGGTCGACCGCGTGTCCGCCGGTCTTGCGCGGTGCCGGTGCGCGCTCGACGACCGTGACGGAAAAGCCGTATCGGGTGAGCCAGTACGCCAGCACCGGCCCGGCGATACCGGCGCCGGAGATGAGTATCCGCATTTCTCTGCCTTACGTTCCTCGGGGCCCGGGTCGGGTTGCTCTGTCCCCGAACTGTCCCACCCGTCGCACTACTCTGCGGGGCGGCAACGACCGATGTCTTGGAGGAATGTCAGCGGCGCGCGAACCATGGATCCGGGGCCGACCGGGCTGGGTCGTCCGTCGCCCCCCGCGCTCTTCGGCCCGTGACGAACCGGAATTTCTCGCCCGATGGCGTCGCGCTGTCTCACTGCACGGCTTTCCGGGCAGTGCCGGAAATACCGGCGGCTGCCCAGGCCGCCTCGATCATGGGGAAGATCTCGTTCAACGCGGCATCCGGATCGGCCGCCGCTCGGGGCAGTGACCGGAGCGCTCACCGAAGCCACCGACCTCCTCACACGAGGGCGACCTCACATCCCGGTCGAGAAGTCCTACCCGCTCGCGGATGCCGCTCGCACGCACGCCGATAGCCGGGCCGGTCATACCCGCGGGCGCCGAGTCCTCATCGTCCGAGGCGCAGGATCGTGATCATGTGAGCGGCAGGCCGGTATCACTTTCTTCGAGCGTCCGGGCCGACGCGCACATGCGTTTCTCACGACCAGAGCAGCGCGTGCACCGACTTCACTCCGCCGAGGCCATATGCAGCAATGGATACGGTCTCCCCGCTTCGTCCTGGTCGCTTCGCCCCACCACGACGAATCCGCGTCGCGTGTAGAAACGCACGGCCTGCTCGTTCTGCTCGTTCACATCCACCCGCCGCACCCCCTGCTCGCGGACCGCGTGCGCGACCAGCTCACTCCCGGCACCGCGACCCCGGGCATCGGCCGCCACGAACAGCATCTCGAGGCTGTCGCCGGCCGTTCCCGAGAAGGCGATCACCTCCCCGTCGATATCCATTACCGTGAGCGTGACCTGAGGAAAGTACCTATCGATCAATCGACTCTCGATGTCCGCGCGGTCGGCTTCGGCGAGAAAGTGATGAGTCGCCATCACCGCACTTCGCCACACCTCGACGAGACGACCGTATTCGGCGGGCCCGAGGCAGTCACGCAGCCGTGGCCGCGGCGCCGAACCCGCTTTCGCCCGCGTGGATTCGTCCATGCCAGAACCCCACAATGTCGCCACCGGCCTTCACAACTCCATTACCTCGCCTCGGCAACGATCCGGTCACGTCATACCCACCGGATGGTCGGCGCAATGACTGTTCGAGCCGGGAACTCGGCGCCCGACACACTCGCTGCGCTGCTCGGCGCGATTTTCCGACGGACCGTACCTCCTCGGCGCGACCCGACGCGACAACCGGGCGGATTCGACCCGGAAGGCGGAAAGTCGGCCGATCAGAAGGATGTGGGTTGCCGGCACAGCGACGAAACGATCATCGAGGTCACTCGGGACGACAGTGCACGTGACAAACGGTTCGAGTAACAAGCGCGACCCCTGGGCGATGTGTTCATACAACATCAAACCAGGAGGTTCCGAATGTTCTCTGCGAAGCGTCTTGCGGCCGGCGCCGTCGTCGCCGGCGCGACCGCGGCCACCGTGCTCGCCGGTGGCGGCGTCGCCCAGGCCGATGTCCCGGTGTGGCAGGCCAACTGTCACGTCTACAACGTTTTCAACACCGGCGGAATGGCCAATTGCGAGCTGCCGACCTGGCATCAGGTGAAACTCACCTGCGTCGCGTGGCCCGTCCCGTTCACCTACTGGAAGTACGGCCCGGTGCAGTACGGACAGAACCAGTCCTGGGCCAGCTGCGACTCGTTCAACGCACTGACCAGGATCGAGGTGATCCAGGCCTGACTTGTAGACCGGACTGCATCCTCCACTTTCCCGAGCGCGCGCCGACCCCGCTGCCGCCGCGGACGTTCCGAACCCCGACCGAACCCCACCGCCTCTCCCGATGGGATCAGGAGAGGCGTCGGCAGCAGCGGGGCACCCGCTCAACAATATGCGCGCAAGCGATGGGGTACCGGCCCGATCTGCTCTACTCGCCCGGGTATTCCGCGTGGATATCGCCACGGAACAATTTCCAGTAGAAGGCGTTCATCCGCGCGGCGGCGGTTGCGTGGCGGGTCAGGATCGAGGCCACGGCCGGCGACACGTCGTCCGGGATGTGGCCGGTGGCGCATCGAAGAGCGGGAGATTTGGCATCCATCGGCTCCGCGAGAGCCGGACCGTCTTCGTTCGCGGCACGAGGCCATAACCCCGCTCTCTGGGCAGGTGGATCAACATCGTGAACCGGGTCGTGCGTTCGACGAGTGTCCCGACCGCCGACCGCTGCAACCCGATGATCAAATCACCTTCCCAATGCCCGGGAACCGCCCGATCGGCGACCTCCGGGGGACGTTCATCGCGCCACGTGCTATCGCCGCCCAGAACCGCACCCGATCCTCACGCCACGCCACCGCCGGTCGCCCCGGTGATGGAATCTGCCCCCTATACAACCGAACCTCACGCCACCGTTGCACAGCACCCACACAACACCTCCAAAATCAGGATGTTGCGACGACCAGTTGAATCCAGCCGATACATGTCCGTGATGTTCACGGAATCGCTTACAGTGCAGATACTTTCGGATTCCAGAGGCTCGGTTGGGGATGCCTACGACTGTCGGTATTTTGGTGCCGGATCCCGCAAAGATCGGGTAGTCCTGGCCGGATTCGCCACCACCACCCCGAAAAGCGCCGACGGAGAATCCGAGATGATCCGTCAGCTCAAGATCGCCCACGACCAAGCCGTCGAGCAGCGCGCAGCGGCCATGGTCACGATGAAGGCGATGCTCGTCCACGCCCCCGACGCTCTTCGGCGGGAGACCACCGGCAAGACGCAAATCGCGCTTACCCGTCACCTGGCGGGTCTGCGGCCCTGAGGCTTGAACGGTCCCGAAGACGCACTGCGCCATGCCCTGCGTGCTCTCGCCGAAAGGTGGCAGTACCTCGATTCCGAGGCCAAAGAGCCGACGAAAATGATCGGCGATCTCGTCCGTCGTGCCGCCCCGCAACTACTCGAGCCGCTCCTTCCCCCGGCCGAGTACGAGGTCGCGTACTACGCTCAACAAACGCCACGCCACCCGGCGCTGGTCTGAAACCGAAGCCGGTCCCTTACCCGTGGATGGTTCACAGAATTGTGTCTGACAATTGAGCGTCGTGTCGCGCCGGCCGGACGAGAAGGCAGACCGGAAGTGATGATCACCTGCTGGAAAGGGTGTACATGTCGGGGTTGTTGCCAACCTGGGGTGACGCGTTTCGGCGGTTGATAGGCGTCATCGGCGATGTCGGTCGTTTCCGCCACAGAATGCCGGCGGAAACGGCCGAGAGATTACGGCCGGTATCGGATGCCTTCGAACGCGGTGGAAGAGGCGGACACGCAGCAGTATCTGCCCATCACTTCGACGGTGCACCCGGTGCAGGGCATCCGCCGGCCACGCAGGCGGCCTCGACGAGACCTGCCACGGGACGGGTGGATGCCGGTTCCGTCACCATCCATCGGAAGACCGAGCATGACTGGGCAAAAGAAAGCGATCTCGCGCTTCGGTCTATCGCAGAAGCGCCGTCAGCGTACAGGGTGACCTACGAGGAGGCCAAGGCGCGGTCCGAGGAGGTATGGCGCGACAAGATCAAAGGGCGCACCAGCAGTTTTGCCGCGGTTCATGACGGGAGATGGGTGGGTGACATTTCTGCTGTACGTACCGAACGCGCTGGCGTGCAGGAGATCTGCGCGATGTGGATCGACCCCGAAGTGCGTGGCACAGGAGTCGGCCATCAGTTGATGCAGACCCAGATACAGTGGCTGAAGGAGAACAATTGCCAGCGAGCTGTGCTGTGGACACTGGAAGACAACATTCCCATGCAGCGTCTGGCCCGAGGGCACGGGTTCACTCCCACCGGCATTCGCGACTTCCGTAGCAGTCGCAGCGTTCCTGCTATCGAAATGAGCTGTGACCTCACCACCTGAGCCCACGCGCACTCCGAAAGCGAACCCCGGCTGTGCGTGATGCCTAGTGATCAATAGCGGAGCGGGGGAATACGACGACAGCCGACCGCACCCCCTTCTTGTGGTCATCCTCGAAACCAGCCGACCGCACACCACCTTGCCACCCAGGTCCCCATGCGTACGAAACCGTAGCCGCCATTCCGACCAAATCCCTTTGCCACGTATGTCGTCAACAACCTTGTGGGTGCCTGAGATCAGGTGCGGATGGACGGCACCTGGTCCCAGGTCCGGCCGTCGGGGGTGCGGCCGTTCTGCTTGGGGTGCGGCCACCCCACTGCTTGAAGAAGAACGGGGGCATCATCGAACCCACGGAAAACCTTCCCGAACCCGCTCGCTTCGCCAAACTGTTGTGTCTCACCGAACTGCCAGGTCCGACCGCTTGCACCGACGACCTCCTGCATCGCAGGCGCCTCCTCTACTTCTTTCCCCCAGAGGCTAGTCCGCTACGGAACTCGACCACGTCGCCGTCGGCCATGATGTAGTCCTTGCCCTCCATCCGGACCTTGCCCGCCGCCTTCGCCGCGGCCATCGATCCCGCCTCGACCAGGTCGTCGAAGGCCACCACTTCGGCCTTGATGAACCCGCGTTCGAAGTCGGTATGGATGACGCCCGCCGCTTTCGGCGCGGTATCGCCCTGGTGGATCGTCCACGCGCGGGACTCTTTCGGGCCGGCGGTGAGGTAGGTCTGCAATCCGAGGGTGTGGAAGCCCGCCCGGGCCAGGGCGTGCAGGCCGGGTTCGGTCTGGCCGATGGACTCCAGCAGTTCGGTGGCGGATTCCTCGTCGAGTTCGAGGAGTTCGGATTCGACCTTGGCGTCGAGGAAGACCGAATCGGCCGGGGCCACAGAGGCTTTCAGTTCGGCGACTTTGGCTTCGTCGCTGAGCACCGACTCGTCGGCGTTGAAGACGTACAGGAACGGCTTCGTGGTGAGCAGGGACAGCTCTTTCAGGAGTTCCCCGTCGATCTCCTTCGCGGCGTGGAACAGGGTTCGGCCGCTGTTGAGGATTTCCTGGGCCTGCTCGGCGGCGTCGGCGTAGGGCTTGCGGTCCTTTTTGACCTTGGCTTCCTTCTCCAGGCGGACGACCGCCTTCTCGAGGGTCTGCAGGTCGGCGAGGATCAGTTCGGTTTCGATGACCTCGATATCGGAGGCGGGATTCACCTGGCCGTCCACGTGCACCACATCGTCGTCGGCGAAGACGCGGACGACCTGGCAGATGGCGTCGGCTTCGCGGATGTTGGCGAGGAACTTGTTGCCGAGGCCGGCGCCCTCGGAGGCGCCCTTCACGATGCCGGCGATATCGACGAAGGAGACGGTGGCGGGGACCGTGCGGGCGGAGTCGAAGATCTCGGCGAGTTTGTCCAGGCGGGGGTCGGGCAGCGGAACCACGCCGACATTGGGCTCGATGGTCGCGAAGGGGTAGTTCGCGGCGAGCACGTCGTTGCGGGTCAGCGCGTTGAACAGCGTCGATTTTCCGACGTTGGGCAGGCCGACGATTCCGAGGGTGAGACTCACGAGGACAGCAGTCTACGCGGGTGAGTGCCGGGGGCGACGGTCGGCCGGGGCATGCGCGCGGGCGCCCGCGCGCAGGGCGGCGGAGAAGGCGGCGAACTTCATGCGGTCGCCGGGTCGCGGGGTGATGTCGAGGAGTTCGATGGCCCGTTCGTGCTGTACAGCGCGGACGGCGAACCCGGGGACGACGCCGAGCGCCCACCACGGCGGGTTCAGTGCCTGAGCGGCCAGGCGGTCGCCGGCCTCGGTGCGCTGGAGCCGGGTTGCGCAGGCGTCGGCGAAGTACTCGGTGAATTCGGGCCAACTGCCGGGCAGGGGCCGGGTGGAGATGCCGTAGAGGCGGTACCAGTCGCAGCAGTATGCAGGATCTGCAGGGCGACGGCACGGGGCAGGGTCAGCAGGAAGCGGCGGTCGGGCAGATATCGGCGCAGCAGGGAGTGGTGATCGATATCCCGCTGCGCGGGCGCCTGCGAACTCGTCATTGCGCAATCCCTCGGCCGGAGCTCCGGATCACTGGAGCCTGAGAGTAATGAAACATTTTCCTCTCAGCATGTCAACACACTGGTATGTCGGCCGGTCGGCGTACCGTGACCCCATGGAGCCGACCTCCCAGGTGGTGACGGCATACCCGGCACCCGCACTGGCCGCCTTCATCGACCGGTACATCGGATACCGCATGACCGGGTACGAGGCGGGCCTGCACCGCGGGCTGCCCTCGCGGCATATGACGTTCATCGTCGCCATCGGACCGTCCATCGACGTGATCAGCCACACCGACGCCCGCCAGTCGCCGGACGACTACCGCTGCGTGCTCAGCGGACTCCAGGACAGCCCGGCGATGATCGCACACGACGGCACCCAGGAGGGGGTGGCCATCAAGCTCACCCCGCTGGGCAGCCGGGCGCTGTTCGGGCTGCCCGCGGCGGAACTGTGGAGTACCTCGATCGAGTTCGCCGATCTCGTCGGCGCGCCGGGCCGGCAACTGTGGGAGGAACTCCAGGAACAGCCGGGCTGGCCGCAGCGGTTCGCGGCATGCGACCGGGTGCTCACCGGGCTGCTGGTCCCCGAACGGTCGGTGGGGCCGGAACTGAGCTGGGCGTGGCGGGCGGTGACGGGGTCGCACGGGACGTTGGGCGTGGAACCGCTCGCCGAACGGATCGGCTGGAGCCGCCAGTACCTCACCAAACGTTTCACGAGCGAGTTCGGCTCGAGCCCGAAGGTGGCCGGGCGGGTGGCGCGGTTCGAGCGGGCCAAACAGATGCTGCTGCATACGCCGTCGTTCGTCTCGATCGCCCAGGTCGCCGCCGCGTGCGGCTACTACGACCAGCCGCATCTCAACCGGGAGTTCGCCCGGCTGGCCGGATGCAGCCCGACCCGGTGGCTGGCCGAGGAGATTCCATCCGTCCAAGACCCGGAGATGGCCGGCGAGCCAGGCTGAACTCATGACCGCAACAGAGAACACCACCACGACCACCACCCCCGCACCGGCCGTCTGGCCGTGCCTGGCCTTCACCGATGCCCGCGGCACCGCGGACTTCCTGGTGCGGGCGTTCGGCTTCGAACTGACGGCGATGTACGCCCGCGAAAGCGACCCGTCGGTAATCGAACACGCCGAAATGCGCTGGCCGGAAGGCGGCGGGATCATGTTCGGCACCGCGAACAAGGGTGGCGGATTGCCGGAGCGGCGCATACCGGGCACCGAATCGATCTATGTGGTCTGCGCCGACCCGGACGCGCTGTACGCGCGTGCCACCGCCGCCGGCGCGGAAACCGTCGCCGGATTGAAGGACGAGGACTACGGGTCGCGCGGGTTCACCGTGGCCGACCCGGAGGGCAACTACTGGAGCTTCGGGACCTATCGAGGGCAGTGAACCGCGTCGCTGCGCCGGATCGAGACCCGCACATGGTTCGCTGTTCCCGGTGGCCGCGGCGGTGTCGAGCCCTGCCGCGGCGCCTCCTCGAAACGAGCCACGACCGCGGCTTGACCTTCAGGCTGCTCGAAGCCCGATGATGGGCGCGTGCCCGAATCCGACCTGATCACCATCGGCGCGTTCGCCCGCTCGTGCGGTATCACGCCCAGTGCGCTGCGCTTCTACGACGACTCCGGCCTGCTCGCCCCGGCCGGGGTCGACGCGGCCACCGGATACCGCTACTACGCACCCGCCCAGGTCGAGCGCGCGGTGACGATCCGCCGCCTGCGCGCCATCGATATGCCGCTCGACGAGATCGCCCGCGTACTCGCAAGCGACCCGCATACCGCGGCCGGGCTCATCGACGATCACGTGGCGGGATTGCTCCAGCGGACCCGGGAGGCACGGCGGACCGCCGAAGTGGTCAAGGTCGCGCTCGGCGAACCTTCCGGCTGGTGGGTGGCGACGGTACGCGGGCCGGTGCTGGCGGCGGCGGTCGAGCAGATACTCGCCGCGACCGGCACCGACCCCGACCTGCCGGTGCTGGCCGGGGTGCGGCTCGAGGCGACGCCCGAATCGCTCACCCTCACCGCCACCGACCGCTACCGGCTCTCCACCCGCACGCTGGTCCCCGAACAGCCCGGATCCGCCGAGTGGGCCGCCACGGTCGACGGCGCCGACCTGAGCTCAGCGCTGCCGGAGATCCGCGGCGCCCACTCCATCGATATCGAAGCCGGCGAACACAGCGTCCGGTTCCGCTCCACCGACGGTGCCGTACGCAGCTGTCGCACGCTGGCCGAACCGTTTCCCGACCACCGCGGGTTGCTGGCAGCGCTACCGGTGGCGCCCACCCACGCCGTGGTCGCCAGACACGACCTGCTGCGCGCGTTGGAACAGCAGCGCGACCGCTACCTGCGGGTGCGGACCGCGGCGGGCACCCTCACCGTCTCGGGCGCCGGAGGCGGGCCACCGACCGAACTGGCCGCGCGGGTCACCGGCCCCGACAGCGAACTCGTTTTCGGGTTCACCATCCTGCACCCGGCCGTCACCACCGCCATCGGACCCGATGTGCGGCTGGAGATCGGCGGCCGCACCGATCCCATGGCCGTCCGGTCCGCGGACAACGGCGACCTCACCACCCTGGCCATGCCGGCCGACCCCGCAGTTTCCGACGAGAACGGATCTCCCCTGTGACCAGCACCGACCAGCTCTCCCCCGACGCCACCATGGACGCGATCACCGCGGCCGTCACGCTCGGCCGATCCGGAGACACCGCCGCCGCCCGCGACCGTCTCCTCGAGCTCTGGCGCGGTATCGGCGTCACCGGTGACCCCTTGCACCGCTGCACCCTCGCGCACTACCTGGCCGATCTCTACGACGATCCCGCCCAGGCGCTGGCCTGGGATATCCGCGCCCTCGACGCGGCCGACGCCCTCACCGACGAGCGGGCGCAGCGGCACCACGCGAGCCTGGAGGTCGCGGGATTCTATCCGTCGCTGTATCTGAACCTGGCCGACAACTATCGGCGGCTGGGATCGTGGGAGGCTGCCGCGCAACAGCTCGCTGCTGCCCGCGAACGGCTGGACGCCCTCTCCGACGACGCCTACGGCGCGCTGATCCGCACCGCGCTCGACGAGGTGGCCGACGCGGTCGCCCGGCGGTCCACCGAGCGGCGGCCGAGCGCACCGGGCCCACGTTCGTGACACCGGTTTCGCGCGGCTACAGCGCGGCTGCCGAGCGCACCGGGCCCACGTTCGTGACACCGTTTCGCGCGGCTACCGAGCGCACTGGGCCTGTGTTCGTGACACCGTTTGCCCTCGGTACCGCCCGCCCGGCCGGTACCGATCGGCCGGGCCGCGATCACTGCGCGGTGAGCTCGGCGTAATCGGGTGCGTAGACGGTCGTCCAGTGCGGGCGCAGGCGGAAGAACACCACGTCGTTGTCCCAGTCGAACGCGTCGTCGCCGTAGAAATCCTGGAAGTAGGCGAGCAGTTCCGACCACTCGGCATCCGGTTCACCGGCCGCCGGGTTCAAGATCTCGGCGGTGCCGTGCGTGAACACACCCAATCCCTCGCCGCGCATATGGGCCGCACTCGCGGCCGGACGGGCGGCGAGGTGGCGGGCCTTGGCGGCGGTCCGCGCGGTGCCGAAGTACCACCGGCCGTGCAGGAAGTGCCCGTCGACACCGCTCACCCGCGGCTCGCCCTTGGCGGTCACGGTGGACAGGGTGAGCAGGCACATACCGGTGAGAACCGAGGTGAGCTGCGCGGCGGTCAGAGTGCGGTCGGCGGCGATGATCGAGCGGAGATGACCCGTGGCACCCGCGAGAGAGGTGTCGAGCAGGGTTTGCAGTGCGGCCAGTTCTTCGGGGGTTTCGCGCATTGCCCCACCGTATGCGCGCCGGACCGCGCTCCGGTTGACCGAAATTGCTCCATATGCCGGGCTCGCGCAGTTGTCGTTCGGCCGGAGAGCGGGCTACTGGAGGTCATCGGGCAGCAACCTGAAGGCCGCGTATCCGGTCAGCGGTGGCAGCACCCGGAAATCGCGGCGGTCCAGAGTGAGCAGCGCATCGGTATCGAACGCCTCCGCGAGACATACGCACATCGCGTCGACCAGATCGAGGTTCATCGCCGCGTAGTGTCCGCGGATCTCGACAGCCGTACGGATCACCCTGGCGTCGACCTCCGGCACGACGATACGACCGGCGGCGATGCGATCGGCTATCAGCCGCAGCATCCCGTCGGCTACGCGGCGCTCGGCTCGGATACTCGCCACGTGGTGTACCTCTGTCAGCACGAGCGGACTCACGACGACGGCACTGGCGGAATCAGCAGCGCGGCGGGCCGCGAAGTGTTCAGGGTCGGAGCGGTTGAAGAGAGCCAGCAGTCCGGAAGTATCCGCGACGGCTATCACGCCGGCCGGTTCATGGCGTCGCGGATCTCCTCCTTGCCGATCGGCCCGCCGAGGTCGAAGGTCTCCTCGTCGGTCAGCAGGGGCGTATCCAACCTGCGGTGGCGCAACAGATAGGCGCGTACGGCATCCCGGGTTATCTCATGCTTCGAACGTCCCTCGGCATCGGCCTGCGCGTTGAGCGCCTGCTCTTCGTCATCGGGTAAGCGCATTGTCCAGGCCATACCGCGATGATACCGATCTAGATACCATCCCGGATCCCAGTAGCTACCCGAGTACGAAAGAGGCACATTCCGCTCGGCGCACCACAGCGACCGTTCACCGCAACCGTCGAAGCGCCGAACGGCCATCGGTTACGTTCATGTGACCGGCATGTCCGCTCGCTGTACAGGAGTTCGCCCGATGGGGACTATCGAATATCTCGAGACCGACCCCGACCTACCACCCGTGGGTGTGGTCGACCGGTCCCCGATCACGCCCGCGAAGAAAGCGATCTTCGCGGCCATCGGGCTGCTCGGCGCCGTGGCCTGGACGATTCTCGCGATCGCGCGGGGCGAATCCGTGAACGCGGTGTGGATCGTGATCGCGGCGGTGTGTACCTACATCATCGCCTACCGGTTCTACGCGCGGCTCATCGAATACAAGGTCGTCAAACCCCGCGACGACCTGGCGACTCCGGCCGAGATCCTGGACAACGGCAAAGACTTCATGCCGATGGACCGGCGGGTGCTGTTCGGGCATCATTTCGCGGCCATCGCGGGAGCCGGGCCGCTGGTCGGGCCGGTGCTGGCGGCGCAGATGGGGTATCTGCCGGGCACCATCTGGATCATTGTCGGTGTCGTGTTCGCCGGCGCGGTCCAGGACTACCTGGTGCTGTGGGTGTCGATGAAACGGCGCGGGCGCAGCCTCGGGCAGATGGCACGCGACGAACTCGGCGTGATCGGCGGTGTGGCCGCCATCATCGGCGTCCTGGTGATCATGATGATCCTGCTCGCGGTGCTGGCGCTGGTGGTCGTGAACGCGCTGGCGCACAGCCCGTGGGGTGTCTTCTCCATCGCGATGACCATCCCGATCGCCCTCTTCATGGGCGTGTACCTGCGGTACCTGCGGCCGGGCCGGGTCGGTGAGATCTCGGCGATCGGTTTCGTCCTGCTGATCCTGGCCATCGTCGCGGGCGGCTGGGTCTCGCACAACGACACCTGGGCCGGGTGGTTCACGTTCCATCCCGTCACCATCTCCTGGATGCTGATCGGCTACGGCTTCGTCGCCTCGGTGCTGCCGGTGTGGCTGCTGCTGGCCCCGCGCGACTATCTGTCGACCTTCATGAAGATCGGCACCATCGGCCTGCTGGCGGTCGGCATCCTGGTCACCCTGCCGGTACTGAAGGCGCCCGCGGTCTCGGAGTTCGCCACCTCGGGCACCGGCCCGGCCTTCGCGGGCAGCCTGTTCCCCTTCCTGTTCATCACCATCGCCTGCGGTGCGCTCTCCGGTTTCCACGCGCTGGTGTCCTCGGGTACCACACCGAAACTGCTGGAGAAGGAATCGCATGCCAAGGTGATCGGCTACGGCGGCATGCTGATGGAATCCTTCGTCGCGGTGATGGCGATCATCACGGCGTCGATCATCGATCAGCACCTGTACTTCGCGATGAACGCCCCGGCCGGCGCGACCGGCGGCACCGCGGAAACCGCCGCCGCCTACACGAACGGCCTGGGCCTGTCCGGCCCGCCGACGACCGGCGCCGAATTGAGCCAGGCCGCGGCCGATGTGGGTGAGGAATCGGTCATCTCCCGCACCGGTGGCGCACCCACACTGGCCATCGGTATCTCCGAAGTGTTCGCCGGGTTCCTCGGCGGCGCCGGGATGAAGTCGTTCTGGTACCACTTCGCGATCATGTTCGAGGCGCTGTTCATCCTCACCACCATCGACGCGGGCACCCGCGTGGCGCGCTTCATGCTCTCCGATTCGCTGGGCAACCTGCGCGGTCCGGCGCGTAAGTTCGCCGATCCGTCGTGGCGGGTGGGCGCGTGGCTGTGCTCGGCGATCGTCGTGGCGGCCTGGGGCTCGATCCTGCTGATGGGTGTGACCGATCCGCTGGGCGGGATCAACGCGCTGTTCCCGCTGTTCGGTATCGCCAACCAGCTACTGGCGGCGATCGCGCTGGTGGTGGTGCTGACGATCCTGGTGAAGAAGGGCCTGACGAAGTGGGCCTGGATCCCCGGTATCGCCCTGGCCTGGGACCTCATCGTCACCATGACCGCGTCCTGGCAGAAGATCTTCTCGGCCGATCCGAAGGTGGGCTACTGGAAACAGAACAGCATCTGCCGCGCCGCCCGCGACGCCGGTGAGCTGTGCCTGACGGCGAAAACACCGGATGACGTGGACGCGGTGATCCGTAATACGTTCATCCAGGGTGCGCTGTCCATCGTCTTCGCGGTGCTGGTGCTGATCGTGGTGCTGGCCGCCGTGTGGGTCTGCTACCGCACCGTGAAATCGGGTGATACGTCGACCACCGAATCGCCGGAGGAACCGTCGAAGATCTTCGCCCCCAGTGGTTTCCTGGTCACCGCGGCGGAGAAGGATATCCAGCGACAGTGGGACGAGCGGATCGCGAAGGGCGAGGTCGCGGTGCCCGGGGCCGCGCACGCGGAGGTGCGGAGTTGACCGGGCGACTCGCGGCGACACCGGGGGTACGCGCCGGGACCGTGGGTGTCGTGCGGTCCGGTCCGCGCGGCATGCCGGCGGCGCCGGCCCGTGGGGTACGGGCACTCGCCCACGGGGTGCGCGCGGTGTTCCGGTACCTGGACTCCGTCGTCGGCGGGCAGGACTATCAGCGCTATCTCGCGCATATGCGCAGGGCGCATCCCGACCGCCCGGTGGCGAGTGAACGGGACTACTGGCGGGAGCGGTACGCCGACGCGGAACGCAACCCGGGCGCGCGCTGCTGCTGAGCGGGACCGCGTGAGTTACGGCGGGGCCGGTCGCACCGGCCCCGCCGTCGCGTTTCCGGACCTGCTCACCCGCACATCGCCGACCTCTCCACAGTCGCCTCGCCCTCGCAGCCACCTTCCGCACCCCGGCGGACCGACCCGGACAGCGGACCTGCGGAACATCCGCGCCCGCGCTGGACGACATTCGGCGCCGATGTCTGTTTTCCGCTAGCTCGCGGCCTCGTGAGCTGACATCGTGTGTGGGGTGAGCATCACGGCCCTGGATTTCGAACGCTGCTATCGCGCGGTCTCGGCCCGCGACTCCCGTTTCGACGGGCAGTTCTACACCGCCGTGCGCACCACCGGAATCTATTGCCGGCCGTCGTGCCCGGCGATCACTCCGAAGCGCACCAATGTGACCTTCCTGCCGACCGCGGCCGCGGCCCAGCAGGCGGGCTACCGCGCCTGCCGCCGCTGCCTGCCCGATGCCGCGCCCGGATCGCCGCTGTGGAACACCCGCGCGGACCTGGCGGCCCGGGCCATGCGGCTGATCGGGGACGGTGTGGTGGAACGTGGCGGAGTCCCCGCCCTGGCCTCGGCGCTCGGCTACTCGCAACGACAGCTCACCCGGGTCCTCACCACCGAGCTCGGCGCGGGCCCCCTGGCACTGGCGCGCGCCCATCGGGCACATACCGCGCGACTGCTGATCCAGACCACCGCCATGCCCATGTCGGATATCGCCTTCGCCGCCGGTTTCGCCAGTATCCGGCAGTTCAACGACACCGTGCGCGAGGTCTTCGCGGTCAGCCCGAGCACCATGCGTACCGAAGCGCAGCGCACCCGCGACCGCACGGCCCCGGCCGCCAACGGCACCCTGTCGCTGCGCCTGCCCTACCGGGCGCCGTTGGATCGCGACTGGCTGGACTGGTTCCTGTCCGCCCACGTGGCGCCGGGCCTGGAACTCTGGCAGACCACACCGGACGGCGAGAACCACTACCTGCGCGGTATCCGCACCCCGCACGGCTACGCCGGAGTCCGGCTCGCGGTCCTGCCCGGGCACGTCCACGCGGAACTGACCCTGCGCGATATGCGCGATCTCGCGCCCGCGGTGGCCCGGGTCCGGCATCTGCTCGACCTCGACGCCGACCCCGTGGCCATCGACGAGGCGCTCAACAGGCCCGATGAGGGCAGCGGCACGGCCTCCGGCCCGAATGCGCGTTTCGCTCCCGGGATACGGGTGCCCGGATGTGTGGACGGACCGGAGTTGCTGCTGCGCACCATGATCGGCCAGCAGATCTCGGTGGCGGCGGCCAATACGCACACCGCGCGGCTGGTCGCCGCCCTCGGCGAACCGGTGGACGGGCCGACCGGCCGGCTGTTCCCGACACCGGAGGTGATCGCCGAACGCGGCGCCGAGGTATTGACCGGCCCCGCCCAGCGGATCCGCTCCATCACCGCCGCGGCGGCGGCGCTCGCCACCGGCGACCTGGTCCTGCACCAGGGCCGGACAGCCGCCGAACTGCGCCGCGACCTGCTCGCGCTCGACGGCGTCGGCCCGTGGACCGCCGACTACGTCACGATGAGGCTGCTCGCCGACCCCGACATCATGCTGCACACCGACCTCGTCATCCGCCGCGGCGCCGTCCGCCACGGTATCGACCTGACCGATACCACCCGCTGGTCGCCCTGGCGTTCCTATCTCTGCATGCACCTGTGGCGCACCGAACTGCGCACCCGGGCCGAATCCCGGGAATCCGCCACGCCCACCACCGAAACCGACGCGAAAGTGAGTACCGACTGATGTCCACCGCCACCCTGCCCGCACCGGACACCACCGGCACCGCCGACGTCGCCACCGTCGACACCCCGCTCGGCCCGTTCACCGCCATCGTGGCCGCCGACGGCGCGGTACTGGCGTCCGGGTGGACCGCCGCCGCCGAAGAACTCCACACACTGATCCACCCCGTCCTGCGCCCGGCCGGTCTGCGCGCCCGCCGGGAACTCGGTGCGGTGACCGACGCCGTGACCGCCTACCACCGCGGCGATACGGCCGCGATCGATCCCGTCCCCGTACGTCAGCGCTCGGGCGAATTCCTCCAGCACGCGTGGGAGGTGCTGCGCACAGTGCCCGCGGGACAGCCGATCACCTACACCGCGTTCGCCGCGCGGGCCGGCCGGCCCGCGGCCACCCGCGCCGCGGCGAGCGCCTGCGCCCGCAATGCCGCCGCACTGTTCGTGCCCTGCCATCGCATCGTGCGCACCGACGGCACCCTCGGAGGTTTCCGCTGGGGTCTGGACATCAAGCGGCGGCTGCTCGATCTCGAGGGCTGAACGCGCCCGATCAGGCGATGGTGGCGTGCAACTGGGAACCGTTGCGTCCGCGCACCACGTGCAGGCGGCTCGGTATGCGCTGACGCATCTCGTCGACGTGGCTGACCAACCCCACCACCCGGCCTCCGGCGCGGAGTTCGTCCAGGACGCCCATCACCGCGTCCAGGGTGTCCGCGTCCAGGCTGCCGAAGCCTTCGTCGATGAAGAGGGTGTCGAGGATGATCCCGCCCGCTTCGGCCGCGACGGTGTCGGCCAGCCCCAGCGCGAGCGCCAGTGACGCCATGAAGGTTTCCCCGCCCGAGAGTGTGCGGGCGGGCCGGACGGCACCGGTGTAGTCGTCGCGGATGTCCAGCCCGAGCCCGCCGCGCCGGCCGTGGGTGCCGGCCCGGTCGGTGTGCACGAATTCGTACCGGCCGCCCGACATCCGGCGCAGCCGGGCCGACCCCGCCACCGCGACCTCCTCGAGCCGGGCCGCGAGTACATACGAGCGCAGCGACATTCGCCGGTTGTTCGCGCCGCGGCCGGCGACCACCTCCGCCAGGTCGGCCAGCTCCTGATGGGCTCGCTGAGCCGGCGCGATCAGATCCACCGCCGCCCACAACTGCCCGCACAGGGTTTCCAGCCGGGTCACCCGGTGCACGGCGGCGGAATGGGCAGCGACCGCCTCGTGCAGCGCGATCCGGGCGGTCCGCACCGCCGCCTCGAGCGCTTCCGGATCACCGGGCGCGGTGGTGGCGGCGGCCCGGATCTCCGGTTCGTCCAAGACGGCTTGCGCGGCCGCGCGTATCTCGTCCGCCGCGGCGAGGGCGGCGCTCAGCGCGTCCTGCCGCTGCGGGGTCCGGGTCGCGGCGCCGATCAACGGCGAATAGATCCGCAGCGTCGCCAGCATCTCCGCCGAGCCGGCTCCGGCTTCCCGATCCACCTCCCCCGGATTCCCGGCCCCGGGGTCCGGCGCGGCGAGATCGGAACTCGTAGGCGGTATCAGACCCGCCGATCCGGCCAGCCGTTCGACCCGCAGCACACAGGTCGCCACCCGTTCCCATGCCGCGCGGACCGCGGCGTAGGTGTCGCGCCGGTTGCCCGCGGCGGCGATCAGCGCGTGCAGGCGCTCCCGGCGACGACCGATGGTCCGGTCCCGCCCGGCGGCGGTGCGCAGCTTCTCCTCGATTTCGGCGAGCCGGGTCTGCCCGGACCGGATCCGCGCCGCGACGGCTCCGGCCCGGGTTTCGGTCTCACGCAGATCATCGTGCAACCTGCTCTCGTCGCTGCGCAGACGGGTGAGTTCGGCGGCACACGCGTCGGCCGATTCGGCCAGTTCCTCCGCGTCCCCACACTTCTCGGTGGCCGCGCGCAGGGCGGCCGCGAGCTCTACGCGGTCGGTATCGCCACCGCGGGCCAGCAGTGCCTCGATCTCCCGCTCCACCTCGGCGAGCACCGACTGCGCACGGTCGCGCGCCGCGTCGGCGGCACGTTCCGCGGCGACCGCCGCCGCCTCGTCCTCCTTCGACACCGCACCGGCCGCCGACCGCGCCGGCCGGGGATGCTCGGCCGAACCGCACACCGCGCACGCCTGCCCGTCGACCAGACTCCCGGCGAGCTCCGCCGCCATCCCGGCCAGCCGCCGCTCACGCAGATCCAAAACGTGCTCACGGGCCTCGAGGTGCCGGGCGCGCACGGTGTCGAGATCCACCCGGGCCCGGTCGAGGGTGGTGCGGGCCCGGGCCAGGTCCACCGCCGCGGTCGCGGCCTCCTGCAAGCGCCGGAGTTCGGCCCGCAGCCCGGGCAGCGTCGCTTTCGCCTCGTCGGCTTCCCGTGCCCGTGCCTGCGCGCCGGCGATGATCTCGGGTAGCCGGGCCCGGCGTTCGGTGAGTGCGGCCGAGCGCTCGCCGAGTTCGGCCGCCGCCGCGTGGAGTTCGGCCAGTTCCGCGCGCAAGGTGTCGGCCGTGGCCGCGTCGGCGCGGATCTCGCCGAGTTTGCCCAGGAACGCACTCCACCCGCGGATCGCGGTATCGAGGGAGAGGTCCTCGTCGTAGCCGGCCCGGTCGTCCATCCGGTCCGCCTCGTCGGCACCGGTACCGGAGGGGCCCGGTCGAGCCACGTCGAACAACGCGAATTCGTCCCCCGCCGGCGCCGACGGTCCCTCGCGCACGCCATCGTCCGTGGGCGACTCGTCGCCCCGGCCCCCTGTGCACGGGCTCAGCACCAGGCGGATACCCGGGATATCCGCACTGTCGGGTTCGGCGGCCAGCCGGGCCAGGTGTTCGGCCGCCGCCACGGATTCTTCCTCCCGGCTACGGGCCGCGCGGACCGCGGCCTCGGCCTCGCCCAGCGCCGCGGCCACCGGTTCGGCGCGGCGCGCCCGGTCGAGCTCACCGCGCTCCGCGGCCCGCGTCCGGGCCTCGGCGGCGTACTGCTCGAGCTGCTGCCGGGCCAGTTCCAGCCGGCGCCGCTGCTCGGCCGCCCGGCGCTCCCGTTCGGCCCGCTCGTCGGCGCGCGCCGACTCCGCGCGCCGCTCGTCGAGTTCGTGCTGTGCTTTCTCCGCCTCGCCGCGGGCCCCGGCCAGCAGATCCTGCGACCACTCGACCGCGTCCAGAATGTCGATCCGCTCGGTGCGGTCGATCCCGGCCGTCACCGCGACCCGGGTGATCAGATCTTCCACATTGCGCTGCTGGGCACCGATCTGCTCGCCCGAGCACCGGCGCTGGGCGGTGAGCCATTGCTCGGCCGACCCGAAACGTCCGGTATCGAACAGTTTCTCCAGCAGTCGTTCGCGATCCTCGTTCTCCGCGCGCAGGAACTTCGCGAAATCCCCCTGCGGCAGCAGCACCACCTGGAAGAACTGATCGGCGCTCATCCCCAGCAGCCGCACGATCTCGTCGCCGATCTCGTTGATCCGGGAGAGGTTCGTGCCCTGGCCGTCCAGCCAGGTCAGTGTGGCTTTGGCGTTCTCCACCCGGGTCCCGTGACCGCGCAGCTTCGGCCGCTCGAATTCCGGTTGCCGGGTGAGCCGGAGCCGCCGGCCGCCCAGCGTGGCCTCGAGCACCACCTCCGGGCGGATATGCGCGGGCGCGTGATCGGAGTGCAGCCGTTTGTCGCCCCGCGCCCCCGGCACCCGCCCGTACAGGGCGTAGGCGATGGCGTCGAGCACCGTGGTCTTCCCGGCGCCGGTCTGCCCGTGCAGCAGGAAGAGTCCGTCCGCGCCGAGTTCGTCGAAATCGACGGACGTGGTCTCGGCGAAGGGGCCGAAGGCCGTCATCTCCAGCCGATGCAACCTCATGCGGTGAGTTCCGTATCGGCCGCCGCCGGAGACGCGCCGATATCGTCGCGGACCACCTCCGTCTCCCGGACCGCGGCGGCCATGGCCCGGGTCAGCCAGTCCATCTCGGACGTGGTCGGCTCACCGCGCACATCGGTGAGGAAGGTGCGGGCGATCTCGGTGTCGTCGCGGCCACGCACCCGCTCCCGATAACGCAGGGCCGGGTCACCCTGGGGTCTCTCCCATTCCACGTGCACCGCGTACGGGAAACGCTCGCGCAGGCGGCGCATGGCGTCCACCGGACGGGCATAGTCGGTGAGCGATACCGAGACGTAGTGCTGTTCGGCCGTTTCCCAGGCGGGGTCGGCCAGCAACTCCTCCAGGGTCCCGGTGAGGTGGCTCAACCCGCGGACCAGCGGTAACTCCAGACCCCGCACCCGCGCCGGGCCGGTCTCGCCGAGGTCCACCAGCCATACCTGCTTGCGGTGGGTGCTCTCCCCGAACGAGTACGGCAGCGGCGACCCCGAATACCGCACCCCCTCGGCGAGGGTCTGCGGGGAATGCAGATGCCCGAGCGCCACATAGTCGAAGCCCGGCTCGGTGAACATCCCCAGCGGCACCGTCTCCACGCCACCCACCGAGATCGACCGCTCCGACCCCGTGGCCGCGCCACCCACCACGAAGGCGTGCGCCAGCAGCACCGTCCGGGTGCGCGGCCGCTGCTCGACATCCGCGCGGATCCGGTCCAGCACGGCCTCGAGCACCTCGGTGTGTGACCGCGCCTGCGGCACTCCGAGCTCACCCCGGCAGATCTCCGGCTCCAGATACGGGATGCCGTAGAAGGCGACATCACCGTGCGCGTCGGACAGCAGCACCGGCCGCGCCGAATCGGCCACCGTCGTGCGCAGATACAACCCACCGGCCGCCGCGAAGCTGGCGCCCGCCCCGAGCCGGGTCGGGGAATCGTGGTTACCGGAGGTGGCCACGATGCGCGCCCCGGCCGCGCGAATGGCTTCGAATCCCCTGTTGCAGACCGCGATCGCGTCCGCACTGGGGATGGAGCGATCGTAGACATCGCCGGGGAGCACGACGGTGTCCACCGCTTCGGTGGCGACGAGCTCGGCGATCGCCTCGAGTACCCGCGACTGGTCGGCCAGCAGGTCCACGCCGTGAAAGGTGCGACCGATATGCCAGTCCGACGTATGCAGGATTCGCATGACGGCGAATTTAGGGCACCGCACCGACAGGCTTCAATGCCGGGACCGATCCCCGGGACGCCACACCGGCAACACGCCGAGACCCACACCGCCCGTGGCCCGGCCGCCCCGTAACCGACGCGGACAGTGTCTCCAATGCGCCATCGTGTCGCGCACCACCCATATCCCTCGACTGCATGAATACCGCCGCCGACCACCGTTTCCGCACAATCGTGGCACCGGACCCGCCGTGCCGTAACACGGTCGACCCTTCCGGACGATAGTGTTCAATCCGTGGCTGCTTCCCAACGAGTGAATTCCCGGGTGCCCGCGCCGCAACGTTCGTTATTGCCGACGGTGCCGGGTGTCCCGGCGTATGCCGCGGTTCTCATCGCTGCGGTCTGCACCTTCCTGGGTTTCCTCATCGATGCCCTCGGCGACGTCACGGACCTCACCGGCACCTTCAGCGCGTTCTACATCCTCGGATGTCTGGCGGCGGTGGCGGCGGTGCGGTTCCGCGGCCTGTTCACCACCATGGTGTTACCGCCGCTATTGCTGTTCGTTGCCGTGCCGATCGCGTATCGCCAGCTCACCGGGACCAGCACCGCCTCCCTCAAGGACATCCTGCTGAACCTGGCGATCCCGCTGGTGCACCGTTTCCCGCCGATGATGCTGGCCACCGTCCTGGTGCTGATCATCGCCGGTATCCGGATCGCGCAGTTCCGCTCGAAGAACGCGGCCCACGAGACCGCCGCCGCCCGGCGCGGCACGAGCTGGGGCCGCAGCGAACGGCGCGCGACCCGCGGAGAGGCCAGGGAACGGGCGGAGAACCGGCCCCGGCGCGACACAGCGAAGCGGCCGAGCCGCGGACAGGCCAAGCGTCCCGTGGGTGAGGGAAAGGCTGCACGCGGTAGCAAGCCGTCGCGCGCCGAGACCCTGGCGGCACGGTCCAAGGCCAACGGCAGGACCAAGGCGAAAGCGCGGGCGAAACGGCCCGAGAACCCCGAGCCCGATTACACCCACGAATCGTTCGACGAACCCCCACGCCGTGGCGGCCGGGGTCGTCCGCCCGCCGCGGAGCCGCGGGGCGCCGCCGCACCCCGCACCCGCGAGATGCGCCAGCACCGGCCCGCCCGTCCGGCGGCCCCGGTACCGGATGAGCCGGTGCGCGCGAACGCGCGCCGGGGCGAACCGGCCCGGGCGCCGCAGACCGCCCGCGTCCGCGAACCGATCCCGGAGCGGCGGCGACCCGAGCGCCGGTGAGCGGGGATCAGTGCCGCGCGGCCCGCAGTTCCCGCGGCAACGCGAACACGAGGGTCTCGTTCGCGGTGGTCACCGGCTGGACCTCGCCGAACCCGTGTTCGGCGAGCATGTCCAGCACCCCGCGCACCAGGATCTCGGGGACCGACGCGCCGGAGGTGATCCCGACCGTGGTCACTCCCTCGAGCCACGCGGGGTCCACCTCGCGCGCGTAGTCCACCAGATACGACGCGCGGGCCCCGGCGCCGAGCGCGACCTCCACCAGGCGCACCGAGTTCGAGGAGTTGCGCGAACCCACGACGATCACCAGATCGCATTCCGGGGCCATCGCCTTCACCGCGACCTGACGGTTCTGGGTGGCGTAGCAGATATCGTCGCTGGGCGGATCCTGCAGCGCGGGGAACTTCTCCCGCAGCCGCGACACGGTCTCCATGGTCTCGTCCACGCTCAGGGTGGTCTGCGACAGCCAGATGACCTTGGACTCGTCGCGCACGGTCACCTTCTCGACCGCGTCGGGCCCGTCGACCAGTTGTACGTGCTCGGGGGCCTCCCCGGCGGTTCCCTCGACCTCCTCGTGGCCCTCGTGGCCGATCAGCAGGATGTCGTAGTCGTCACGGGCGAAGCGTTTGGCCTCCTGATGGACCTTGGTCACCAGCGGACAGGTCGCGTCGATGGTGCGCAGGTTGCGCTCGGCGGCGGTCGCGTGCACCGCGGGCGAGACTCCGTGCGCGGAGAAGACCACCAGTTCCCCCTCGGGAACTTCGTCGGTGGTGTCGACGAAGATCACGCCCCGCTCACGCAGGGTTTCCACCACGTGGCGGTTGTGCACGATCTCCTTGCGGACATAGATCGGGGCGCCGTGCTTTTCCAGCGCCTTCTCCACGGTTTCGACGGCACGGTCCACACCCGCGCAGTATCCGCGCGGTTCGGCGAGCAGCACTCGTTTTCCTTCGGGGGCAGCGGTCGCGGCGCCGGCCGAGCGAGCGATTCCGACATTCAACGGTATTGCCGAGGACATGCCCCACAGAATACGTGCGTAGCCCGGCGACCGCTGCGGGCGTGCACCCCGGCGCCCGGGCGACGCCGCGACCACCTGTTCGGCCCGTTCACCCCGCTCACCGGCGTCCTCCGCGGGTCCGCACGCCACCGGCCGCCGGTGGCGCCGCGGCCGCCGGAGGTGTGCGGGTTCACCCGCCGGCCCCGATCCGGCGCCGGAGCGAATTCCCGCCGCGGCGGCGCCCGCCGGACCGCGGGAAACCCCCCGATCCCGCCGCGGCTTGCCGGGGAGGCGCACCCTCTTTTGCGGACCCCGCTATATCGGGCAGGCTAGTACCATGTTTCGACCACCGTTCCTGGCCCGCGTCGCCGCCGGAGCTGCCGTCTATGCGCTCGAGGAGACGCGACGGCTGCCTTCGGCAGCGGCGAAATTACCGCTCACCGCGGTGAGCCGATTACTGCAGACGGGAATGCACGTCCAGCAGTTCGTCACCAGTCTCGCGATCAAGGGTGATTCGGTGTTCGACCGGATCGTCAACCGTCCCGAGGAGCAGCCCGAATGGGCCACCTTCGACGAGGACGACGACCCGCCGGCACGCGAATCGGGCACGACCCCGCGCCGGCGCAACAGCGGTTTCGACCGCTTCGACGCCGACCCGGCCGAGGTGGAACTGGCCCTGCAGGAGACCCTGGACGGCCTGCGCGCGATCCAGAACGGCAACCCGGTGCCCGCGGCGCACACCTTCGACGCCGGTGCCCCGGTCGACGATATCGCGGTGGCCGGCGCGGCCGCGGTCGACGGACCGGAATCCGCCGCCACGGCCGATCCCGAGCCCGTCGCCGAACCCGAGCCGGCGGCCGCGCCCGAACTCCCCGAGGTCGGCGCCCGCTACGACTACCCGAACATGACCCTCGCCCAGCTGCGCGGACGGCTGCGCACGCTCACGGTCGCCGACCTGGTCGCACTGCTCGACTACGAACAGCGCACCCTGGATCGCGCCGCGTTCGTGACCATGCTGACCAACCGGATCGCCACCGTACGAGCCCAGTGACCGGGGCCGATCCCGCGCCCGCGGTCGGCCGGAGCGGTTCCGGCCGGCCCGGGCAGGCGCCCGCGCCCGCCAATTCCGCCGAGCAGCCCTGGCCGGTGCGCTCGGTCTCGATGAAGGTCGCCCAGTGGATCGACCGGCTCGGCAGCATCTGGGTGGAGGGCCAGCTCACCCAGATCAACCTACGGCCCGGCACCCGCACCGCCTTCCTCGTGTTGCGCGATCCGGCCGCCGATATGTCACTGTCGGTGACCTGCGACCCGGCCCTCTTGCGCGCCTCCGCTGTCCCGCTACAGGAGGGCAGCCGGGTGGTGGTCTACGGCAGGCTCTCCTTCTTCCCCGGCCGCGGCACCCTGTCGCTGCGGATCTCCGAGATCCGCCCGGTCGGCGTCGGCGAACTGCTGGCCCGGATCGAACGCTTGAAGGCGTTGCTGGATGCCGAGGGGCTGTTCGATCCGCGGCTCAAGCGCCCGGTTCCTTTCCTGCCCGGCACCGTCGGGCTGATCACCGGCCGCGGCAGCGCCGCCGAACACGATGTGCTGAGCGTGGCGCGGGATCGCTGGCCCGCGGTGCGGTTCGAGGTCCGCAACACCGCCGTGCAGGGCCCGTCCGCGGTCCCGCAGATCCTCGACGCGCTGGCGGCGCTGGATCGCGACCCGGCGGTCGAGGTGATCGTGCTGGCCCGCGGCGGCGGCAGTGTGGAGGATCTGCTGCCGTTCTCCGACGAGACACTGTGCCGGGCCATCGTCGCCGCGACCACCCCCGTCGTCAGCGCTATCGGCCACGAACCCGATTCCCCGGTCTCCGACCTGGTCGCGGATCTGCGCGCGGCCACCCCCACCGATGCGGCCAAGCGGATCGTGCCCGACGCCGCCGCCGAGACCGCGCTCGTCCGGGAATTGCGCGCCCGCTCCGCGGCGGCACTGCGCGGCTGGGTCGAACGGGAGTCGGCGGCGCTGCGGCAGCTGAGGTCACGCCCGGTCCTGGCCGATCCGCTGCGCGAACTCGGCCACCGGCACGACGAGATCGAACGGCTGCGCACCGCGACCCGCCGCTGTGTCGAGAGCCTGGTCCGCGCCGAATCGGTGACCACCGACCATCTGCGGCGCCAGTTGACCGCGGTCGGCCCGGCCGCGACCCTGGCCCGCGGCTACGCTGTCGTGCAGCGGGTGACCGGACCCGAACGGCATGTGGTGCGCGCGATAGACGATTCACCCGCGGGCAGCCAGCTGCGTATCCGGGTCGGTGACGGCGCGATCTCCGCCGCCGCCCTCGGCACCGAACGGCTCGGCGAACGCGGCGCCCCCACCCGCTCCGACGACTCCGAGAGGACCTGACCGTGTCCGACACCGGCACCGACGACCTGGCCGATATCGCCGGCCTCGGCTACGAACGCGCCCGCGACGAGCTGGCCGGCGTGGTGAAAATGCTGGAACAGGGTGGTATGGACCTCGACGACGCCCTGGCGCTGTGGGAACGCGGCGAGGCGCTCGCCAACCGGTGCGAAGAACATCTGGCCGGGGCGCGGCAGCGGATCGAGAAAGCGCTGGCCGAATCCGACGACGCGGAATGACTCGCGCCTACCGCCCGTAGACGATCACGCGGCCGGGAGCGGGCGGACGGCGACCACCGCGGCGGCCAGGGTCTCGAAGGCCTCGGCATTGCCGGCGCCCCGGATGAGCACCCGACTGTCCCCGAAATCGGCGACCCACGCGGGTTCGGCACCGGGCTCCTGGTAGATCACCCATTTCTGCCCGGCGATATCGCGGGTCCCGGTGGCATACCGGGTGCCCGCGATACGTCCGGCCAGGACCTCTTCGGTGGCGTCGCTCTGGTCGAGTTCCATATAGGTGCCCGCACCGGTGATGTAGCCGATGGTGCTGACCGTGCCGCCGCCGCGTTCGGTGAGGGTGTCGCGACTGCCGGAGTTCGGCTGCCAGTTCTGCGGTAGGGCCGGTTCGCGGATCGGGAACGACAGGTTCTGCGCGTCCGAGCGCAGCGCCGCGGCGGCATCGAAACTGGGTATCGTGCCCTGGGTCGGACCGGTCGTGGAGACACTGCACTGACTGGTCAGTCCGGCGAACACCACAGCGATCAGCACCAACGGGATCAATGACCAGAAAAGATCCCGGTAGTCGTTCATGATGCGTGGCTTCTTGTTCGGCACGTTCCCAGTATCCATCGTGGTGACGGCCGGACCCCGCGCCGCCCCCGGTACTGCCGTACCAGGTGATCACCGGCAGGCAATCCGGCGATGCGACAATTACGGCAAGTTACACAACCTAGGAGGCACCCGCTATGACGGCATCTTCGCCCGCTTCGAGCCGCCGCGAGGCGCCCGACCGCAACCTCGCGCTCGAACTCGTCCGCGTCACCGAAGCCGGTGCCATGGCAGCGGGACGCTGGGTGGGCAAGGGCGACAAGGAGGGCGGCGACGGGGCGGCCGTGGATGCCATGCGGCAGCTGGTGAGCTCGGTGTCCATGAGCGGCATCGTGGTGATCGGCGAGGGCGAGAAGGACGAAGCGCCCATGCTGTACAACGGCGAGAACGTGGGCGACGGCACCGGCCCGGAGGTCGACTTCGCGGTCGATCCGATCGACGGCACCACCCTGATGTCGAAGGGGTCGCCCGGCGCCATCTCGGTGCTGGCGGTCGCCGAACGCGGCGCCATGTTCGACCCGTCGGCCGTGTTCTACATGCACAAGATCGCGGTCGGTCCCGACGCCGCCGACGTGATCGATATCTCGGTGCCGATCGGCGAGAACATCCGCAAGGTCGCCAAGGCCAAGCACGCCTCGGTCTCCGATATCACCGTGTGCATCCTGGACCGCCCGCGCCACGGCGACCTGATCCAGGAGGTCCGCGACGCCGGCGCCCGGATCCGCTTGATCTCCGACGGTGACGTGGCCGGCGCCATCGCCGCCGCGCGACCCGATTCCGGGACCGACATCCTGGTCGGCATCGGCGGCACCCCCGAGGGCATCATCGCCGCCGCCGCCATGCGCTGTATGGGCGGCGCGCTGCAGGGCAAGCTCGCCCCCAAGGACGACGAGGAACGGCAGAAGGCGATCGACGCCGGGCACGATCTGGACCGGGTCCTGGTCACCGAGGACCTGGTTGCCGGGGAGAACGTCTTCTTCTGTGCCACCGGTGTCACCGACGGCGATCTACTGCGCGGGGTCCGCTACTACGGCGGCGGCGCGTCCACCCAGTCCATCGTGATGCGGTCGAAATCGGGCACGGTCCGCATGATCGACGCCTACCACCGGCTCACCAAACTGCGCGAGTACTCGTCGGTCGATTTCCACGGCGACGAGCACGCGAACCCACCGCTGCCCTGACCGCCGCGCGTGCGGTCCGGGCCCACTCCGGACCGCACGTGGTCGCTCCGGCACGCCCGGGTGCACACCCGTCGTGGCCAGCAACTTTCTGGCATCCGGCATTTTCGGCCGGTTGTTCCGGGTAATATCCGCGTGGCCACCGAACCCGGCGGCGTCACGGAATCCCGGACTCGATAGCCGTCACGTTGCCGAACCCACAGCCGGAGTGATGAACCGCCATGCTCTGCCCGTCCATCACGCCGGCCTCGCGAGAGGATGGACATGCACCACTTCGCTCGACGTTCGGCCGGATTCACCATGGCACTCGCCGCCGCGGGTCTGCTCGTCGCGGGCTGCGGTGACGACGACAACTCGGTGTCGGATACCGTCGGTTCCCTGACCTCGGCGGTCATGCCCGGCGGCAACAGCGGGACCGGCGCCCCGTCCGCGTCCCCGGGCGCCGAGGGCTCGGCCACCGAGACGACGGGTGCCGAGGGGTCGGCCACCCCCGACGAAGACCCCAATGCCGATGCCGGCGAAACCACCGTGCGGACCCCGGACGGCACCGAGGTCACCGTGAAGGGCAGCATCTATCAGAAGTACACCGAGGCCGGCGGACCGACCGGCGCGCTCGGTATGCCCGAGGGCGAGGAGCAGGTCGCCGGCGACGGTGGTCGCTACCAGAACTTCTCCGGCGGCACGATCTTCTTCAGCGAGGACACCGGCGCCCATATCGTCTGGGGCGATATCCGCGAAGCCTGGGAGGCCAACGGCGGCGCGGACGGCAAACTCGGCTTCCCCACCTCCGATGAGGAGAACACCCCGGACGGCAAGAAGAGCGAATTCGAGGGCGGCACCATCACCTGGAATTCCTCGGACCGTTCCACCACGGTCACCGAGAAATGAGCTACCGCACTCGGGGCGCCCATCACGGTGGGCGCCCCGAGCGCTGTCCGGGCGTCTGCGCACCGTCCACCCTGGAATCTCCGTTCACATGCGGGGACGGGACCGATTGTGCGCCTGCCCCAACCGCCCGGGCCGTATCACCGAGATTCCCCAACCCGACCCCGGCGCTCACCCCGTACCCGGTCCGACCCGCTACCGTGTGTGCGTGCAGAAACTGTTGACCGACCGCGACCTGCTGGAATCGCTCGCGGTAGAGGTGGAACTGACCATGCGGCGCCATACCGAGATCGCCGATGAATGGCAGCCGCACGACTTCGTCCCGTGGGACGACGGCCGCAACTTCGCCTTCCTCGGCGGCGAGGACTGGGACCCCGCGCAGTCCGAGCTCAGCGATACCGCCCGGCTTGCGCTCACCGTGAGCGTGCTGATCGCCGACAACCTGCCCTCGTACCATCGCGAGCTCGGCAAATATCTGCGCACCGGCGCGTGGTGGCGCTGGGTCGGCCGCTGGACCGCCGAGGAGGCCCGGCACTCCATCGTGATCCGCAATTACCTGATGGTCACCCGGGCCTGCGACCCGGTGGAGCTGGAACGGCTGCGGATGGGCCATATGACCGACGGCTTCCGGCGCGAGCCGCTGCACCTGCTGGATGTGCTGGCCGCTTGCGCGTTCGAGGAGACCGCCGCCGCCGTACGCCAGCGCAATACCGCCGCGCTCGGGGAGAACCCGCTGATCACCGCGATCAGCGAGCAGATCGCGAAGGACGACGAGCGGCAGGCCGCGGTATTCGCCGATCTCGTCGCAGCCGGTTTCGACGAGACCCCGGACCAGACCATGCGCGCCGTCGCCGACCAGGTCGCCGCGTTCCGGGTCCCCTCGGTCACTCTGCCCGACGGGCGCAGCAGCGACGAAGCGCTCGCCGATGCCGGCATCTACGACCCGCAGCGGCAGGACGACCTGATCTTCGCACCGCTGCTGCGGCGCTGGGACGTGTTCGGCCGTACCGACCTCGGCGAATCCGGCGAGGCGGCCCGGGAAGAACTGGCCCGGTTCCGGTCCTGAATCCGCTACGGCGACGCGACCGTCGAACAACGGTCGCGTCGCACCGCATACCGCGTAACCCGGCGCCTGCGTGGCCGGGTCGACGCGGCCTCAGTCGTTGTCGATATTCGTCATCGACAGCACATCCAGACGCCGGTCCAGTTCTTCCTCACTGAGCGCGTCTCCGATCAGTCCGCGATCGATCACCGTCTGCCGGATCGTCTTCTGTTCCCGCAGCGCCTGTTTGGCCACCGCCGCCGCCTCCTCGTACCCGATCGCCGAATTCAGCGGGGTCACAATGGACGGCGAGGATTCGGCCAGCGTGCGCAGCCGTTCGGCGTCGGCGGTCAGCCCGTGCACACACCGGTCGGCGAACAACCGTGACACCGCGGCCAGCAGCCGGATGGATTCGAGCACATTACGCGCCATCACCGGGATGTAGACGTTCAGTTCGAAATGGCCACCCGCACCTGCGAAAGCGACCGCGGCATCGTTGCCGATCACCTGTGCCGCCACCTGCGTGACCGCCTCCGGCAGGACCGGATTCACCTTTCCCGGCATGATCGAACTCCCCGGCTGCAGGTCGGGCAGTTGCAGTTCACCCAGCCCGGTCAGCGGCCCCGAACCCATCCAGCGGATATCGTTGGCGATCTTGGTCAGGCTCACCGCGACCGTGCGCAGCGCCCCGGAGACCTCCACCAGCCCGTCCCGCGCCGCCTGAGCCTCGAAATGATCCTCGGCCTCGGTCAGCGCGTCGATCCCGGTGGCCCGCACCAACTCGGCCACCACCTTCGCCCCGAACCCGGCGGGCGCGTTCAGCCCGGTCCCGACGGCGGTACCGCCGATCGGCAGTTCACCCAGCCGCGGCAGCGTCGCCAGCAGCCGTTCCATACCCGCCGCGACCTGCCGGGTGTAGCCGCCGAACTCCTGACCCAGCGTCACCGGGACCGCGTCCATCAGGTGGGTGCGCCCCGATTTCACCACGGTGCGCCATTCGGTCGCCTTGTCCAGCAGCGCCAGCCGCAGATGTTCCAGCGCGGGCAGCAGATCCTTGATCACGGCCTCGGTGGCGGCCAGGTGAGTCGCTGTCGGGAAGGTGTCGTTCGACGACTGGGACATGTTCACGTGGTCGTTCGGATGCACGGTGACCCCGCGCGCGGCCGCGATCGAGGCGATCACCTCGTTGGCGTTCATATTCGAACTGGTCCCCGAGCCGGTCTGGAACACATCGATCGGGAACTGGTCGTCGTGGCGGCCCTCCGCGATCTCGGCGGCGGCCGCCACGATCGCCGCGGCCCGCTCCTCGTCGAGCAACCCCAGATCCCGGTTCACCACCGCGCAGGCCCCCTTCAGCAGCCCGAGCGCCCGGATCTGCGCCCGCTCCAGGCCCCGCCCGCTGATCGGGAAATTCTCCACCGCCCGCTGAGTCTGGGCACGCCACAGCGCGTCCACCGGAACGCGGACCTCGCCCATGGTGTCGTGCTCGATGCGGTACTGCTTCTCCTCGCTCATGTCCCCGACCCTATGCCGCGTCCCGACGATGTCGGCGTGCCACGCGTGAGGTCTGGATCACCGGAATTCCTCTCGAAAGGTCCGCTCCCGCGTAGACCCGGGCGCACCTGCCCGGTACCCACGCGCCCTACGAGCACGTGCTGATCGACCGAGACCCCCGATCGCCGGGCGGCCTCGTCGGCCTTCAGTCGTGTCCGGCGCAGACGAGCCGGTCGATCTCGCGACTCAACTCCGCGTGCGAGATCGGGTCGATATGAAAATCCTGGTAGCGGTGCCGATAGACGTAGCGCCCGTCGTCGGCGACATCGAACCAGCTCAGGTAGCGGGGTGGCGGCGGGTCCGGCGCACGCAACCGATGACGCGCCTCCAGGAATCCGGACCCCGCGCGTGGCGCCTTCAGCAGGCGGCGCATCCGGTCGGCCGGCCGGGGTCTACCGCCGTTCCACACCTCATAGGTGTCACGGAGCCGGTCGATACTCTCCACCAGCGGTGCCCGGCTCCCCTTGGGCTGTTCCCCCAGGATCTGGAGAAAAATCTTGGGGACCAGGGCGGAGGAGCCGACCTGGAGCACGAACTTGCCGTCGAAATCCGTAGTGGTGCCCGGGAATTGCACAGCGGTGACGGCCACCTGCCCGGCGAACGCCCCGTACGCGCGGATGCGATGCCGGCGGCTACCCGACAGAGTGAGCGTGTACTCGGGGTCGGCGGCGACTCGCAACGCGGCCGTGAGGTCGGGATCACCGCCCCGGGGGTACGCGCTCGTGATCCTTGCCGCCAGCCGCTGGAACTCGTCCTCCCAGCGCACCGACGACCGCACCTCGAGCGGATACGGATACCGGTCTTTACCGGTCTCCTTCCAGACGTGCACGAACTCGTCCGGGGTGAACTCCCATTTCACCGCCGGTCACCGCGATCATCGGCCGGCTGCGCGGCGGGGGCGTCGGCCCCGAGAACACCGCCCAAGGCACTGATCCGCGGGCCGAACAACTCCTCTTCACGATCCCGGACCAGGTAGTCGGGGGTTTTGTGTTCGTCGTCGTCCTCCCCGCGCCTGCCGGCACCGGGGGGCATCATGCCCGGCATCCCGGACATTCCCCGGCCGGCACCCACGGCCGTGGAAGCCGCACTCGGCGACCCGGCGGACGTATTGAGCCCCCCGGGGGTGCCGGTCACTGTCTTGCCCGGTGCCTGCGTCTGCGGGGTGCCACCGGGCGTCCCGGCCGGATTCCCGGCGGGGACGGAGGGCGAACCGGTGGTGGTGGTCGAGGTGGTGCGCTGCGGGTCGCCGGACGGGGTGCCGGTTGTCGTAGTGGTCGGCTGCCCGGTGGTCGGGTTCTCGTTCGATCCGGCGGTGGTGGTCTGCGAATCCTCCTCGGTACCCGCGGTTCCGGGACTCTCCCCCGCGGTTTCGTCCTCGCCGGGCGTTTCGGAACCGGGAGTTTCACCGCCGGGGGCGGAGGAGATCGTCGTAGTGCCGTCGGGCCCGGTGGTGGACGTCCCGCCCGGAACGGACGGCCCCGGTCCGTCACCCGGCGCCTGGACCGGCACGAAGGTCGGCACGCCGTCACCCGCGGGCTGGTAGGTCGGTTTGTAGGCCATGTTCATGGCTTCCACCGCAACCAGCCGCTGCTCCTCCTTGTATCGATCGAGTGCGGCGGTAGCGGCAGGGTCGGTGGCGCCGACCACGGTTTGCGCGATGTGGGCCGGATCGACCATCGAAGTGGTGCTCGCGGGGTTTGTCCCGGGAGTTCGAGTCGGCGGTGGAGGGACGGACTTCTTGACCACTTCGGCCCCGTAGGCTGCGGCCTTGACCCGTAAACCCACTGATCGGATGACTTCCTGCACATCGGTCGCCTGGTCGTAGAACCTTCGAGCAGCCTGAGTGGCAGCGTCGGCGAACTGACCATCGAGCCCGTCGGAAAGTTCTCGCTGAATGGCCAGATGGGCACCCAACAAACCACCGCTGAGGGCAATTGCAGCCGCGCCATACGTGTCGGCGAAGGCGTGCATCAGGCCGGGAGCCATTTCCTCGACCTTCGAATAGATCTCTTCGTGCGATATCCCTTCGAATTGCTCCATCGCGGTGATATAGGACGAATCTCTACCACCATGGGAGACCTGAGCCCCGAAGTGCTCCGCACCGGATTGGCTCTGTTGTCCGGCCAGCCGGTCCTGAACCGAGGAGGGATCGATCCCGAGAGACGGACCGAAGAACCCCAACGGTGAGGGTTGCTGCTCCCCGCCCATGGTTAATTCTCCGCTCCGATCGACGGTTCGAGAGCTTCCGCGATGCGCAGGACTCCGTCGCACCTCTCCAAGCCGGCCTCCGAACCTTCGAAAGTCCTTGTCGTATTGAAGATCACAAAGCCGACTCTGGTACGAACATGTATGTCGCAGGTCTTCACCAAATGCGGGTCGCGAACCCACATCGCTTCGCGACCGTTGACCACCAGCGGCTCGCTGATCTCCCCGTTCTTGTCCAAGTCCTCCTGCCAGCTGGCATTTCCCGAATCAATCTGCAAGTTCCAGTGCAGGCCGTCGAAATCGCAGGTCAAAAATGTGTACTCGGTGATCAGATCCTGACCTCGCCGTCGACTGGCCGGATCCAAGCCCGCGCGCGCGACGGCATCGTCACCGATCCACGTGCACGGGTCGAATACGACCTTCGAACGTTTTCCACCGGTGTACTCGTTCTCTTGCGACGGTGGCTGCAGATGCGGGGCCGTGAGGGTGGGGCGGGAGGTGACGCCTTCCGAACTACTCGGTATATCCGCTGAAACAGGTGTCGGCTCCGCCGGGGCATCGGGCTCCCGCGCGCATCCGACGCTGAGCACCAGCAGGGCACAAGTTGCGGCAGCAGTCGCCAGATCGGAAAGTCTCATCACTCCTGAACCTCCGCAGCCGCATCGATCGCACGCCTGTTCATCTCATCAGCCTCTTCGAACGCACCACCGGCCTGGAGAAAGGCCGCGGCCATCCGGAACGCGGCTTCTTTCAGGTCGGACAACGCTTGGATCGTGAGCACGTGCTTGTCCTCGAAACCTTTTCGGAGTTGCGCGGCCGAGTCGAATCCACCGAAACCCTCCAGGCGATAGATGCGCTGGATCGCAGCTGTTTGTGGGTCCAGGCACGTATCGACCAACCGGGTGTACACCGCCGCACATCGTTCCGCGGCCCCCCGCTCCATCCGGAATGTCCCCGCCACGGCCTGCTGATACAGCGATGTCGCGGTCCCCTGCCCCACATCCATCCCGCTCGGCCCACCCTTCCGTAAACTTCACTCACCATACTGGACGCACCCGCCACCACTCCGGTTCCGCCGGAGCCGCGGCCGGCGCGGAATCGCCTCGAGGCAAGCCGGTTCGATCCTTCTGTCCTTCGACGCCCGGGCAGCGCTCACTGGTGATCCAGGTGAGCATCACTCGACGGCGGATCATCCTCCTCGCGCCGGCGGTGCCGTTTCGGCGGCGGCAGGGCGCGGTGGCCGTTCTCGATCCCGGCTGTGCGGGAACGGGCCGATCGAAGCGGGTGCGACGTCAACGATTCACCACGCCTCGAACGCGAGGCCTCGGTCAGCGACCGTGCCGGCTCCGGCCTGTCCCACCGGCCGTACGCGAACATGCGGGGCGATTGCCCACCCCAAGGAGTCCGCTCGCGACTGTTGCCGATCGGTCGGCGCCATATCCCGGCCGCTCGGTCACCGGGCAGCGCGCCGGGAGTCGCACCGACCCGTCGCGGAACCGAGGTCCCCGCCTCGGTCGCCGTGGGCCTGTCCCAGCGCTACGCCGGACTCGCGCGGCGACGACGTCGTGCAACCGGTCGGTACACGTACGGCCACGATGGCCGTGTCGCCTGCTTCCTCGGTTTCGTCCGCCTGATCGATGGCCGAGGCCCGTCCTCCGGACGCGTATCCCCCGCCGTCAACGTCGGTTTTCCGGCTGCCACCGCCTCGACCAGCGTCGATGCGATACCGGTCGCAATCGATCCCACGTTTCGGCGCGAACTCGGCGTACTACTGTCCACCACGCGGCATAGTGAGGTACATCACGCTCCATCCGGCGTGCGTTCAGCGCCCGAGTCGACCGAGGAGTTCGTCATGACCTACGCCAAGCCCGGTGCCGACGGCAGCATCGTCAGCTATGCCCGCCGATACGACAATTTCATCGGCGGGGAGTGGACCGCGCCTGTCGAAGGTAGATACTTCGACAATCCGTCGCCGGTCGATGGCGAGACCTTCTGCGAGGTGGCGCGTTCCACCGCACCAGATGTGGAAGCGGCGCTGGATGCCGCGCATGCCGCCGCCGACGGGTGGGGTGCGACTTCCACCACCGAGCGCGCGAATATTCTCAACAAGATCGCGGACCGGATCGAGGAGAATCTGGAGGCGCTTGCGGTCGCGGAGACCTGGGAGAACGGGAAGCCGGTCCGGGAGACGAAGGCGGCGGACCTGCCGCTGGCCGTGGATCATTTCCGGTATTTCGCGGGAGCCATCCGTGCCCAGGAGGGTGGTATCAGCGAGATCGACGCCGATACCATCGCCTATCACTTCCACGAGCCGCTGGGCGTGGTCGGCCAGATCATTCCGTGGAATTTCCCGATTCTCATGGCCACCTGGAAATTGGCCCCGGCGCTGGCGGCCGGGAACGCGGTGGTGCTGAAACCGGCCGAGCAGACGCCGGCGTCGATCATGAAGGTGGTCGAGCTCATCGCCGACCTGTTGCCGCCGGGTGTGCTGAATGTGGTGAACGGTTTCGGGGTGGAGACCGGTAAGCCACTGGCGTCGAGTCCGCGGGTGGCGAAGGTGGCGTTCACCGGGGAGACCACCACGGGCCGGCTGATCATGCAGTACGCGAGCGAGAACATCATCCCGGTCACCCTGGAACTGGGCGGGAAGAGTCCGAATATCTTCCTGCCGGATGTGCTGGCGGCCGACGACGATTTCCTGGACAAGGCGGTCGAGGGGTTCGTGATGTTCGCGCTGAACCAGGGCGAGGTCTGCACCTGTCCGTCGCGGGCACTCGTCCATTCGTCCATCTACGACGAATTCATGGCCCGCTGTGTCGAGCGCACCCAGGCGATCGTGAGCGGCGATCCGCTCGACGACGCGACCATGATCGGCGCGCAGGCCAGTAACGACCAGCTCGAGAAGATCCTGTCCTACATCGACATCGGTAAGAAGGAAGGCGCCGAGGTGCTCACCGGCGGGGGTTCCCGTTCGGTGGAGGGTTACCCGAACGGCTTCTACGTGGAGCCGACCATTTTCAAGGGCAGCAACGATATGCGCATCTTCCAGGAGGAGATCTTCGGCCCGGTCGTCTCGGTCACCACGTTCGATTCCACCGAGGAGGCCCTGAAGATCGCGAACGACACCCTCTACGGTCTCGGCGCGGGTGTCTGGACCCGGGACGGGAATACCGCCTACCGGCTCGGTCGCGGTATCAAGGCCGGGCGCGTGTGGACGAACTGCTATCATGCCTATCCGGCGCACGCGGCGTTCGGCGGCTACAAGAAGTCGGGTATCGGCCGGGAGAACCACGCGCAGATGCTCGACCACTACCAACAGACCAAGAACCTGCTGGTCAGCTACTCACCGCAGAAGCTCGGGTTCTTCTGATGCCGGACCCGAACCGGGTGGAACTCACCGCGACCGCCGTCGATCTGCTGCACGATTTGATCGCACGGCACGGTCCGGTGATGTTCCATCAGTCCGGCGGATGCTGCGACGGCAGCGCGCCCATGTGTTACCCGCGGGGCGAGTTCCGGGTGGGGGCGCAGGATGTGCTGCTGGGGCAGCTGGACGTGGACACCCCGTTCTGGATGAGCGCGGACCAGTACGAGTACTGGAAGCACACCCATCTGACGGTGGACGTGGTACCCGGGCGCGGGAGCGGTTTCTCGCTGGAGGCGCCGGAGGGTGTCCGGTTCCTGATCCGGTCCCGGCTGCTCACCGATGAGGAGTTCCTCCGCCTCGAAGCCGCCCCGCCCCCACCGACGGGTGCCGATCTCACCGACTGATCGCCTTCCGACCCGGGCCCGGCGGCCGGACCGGACGCGTCCATGACCGCGACAACTCGTCGAGCGGTACCGATCCACCTCACCCTTCCGCTCGTGGCGGTCACGGTCGGCACCCACGCCCGGGCGAAGGCGGCGACCGATCGGCGGCACGAAGCCCCGGGCTACGAAGGCCCGACCCGCGGACGCCGGCTACCGCCGACCCGGGCCCGGCGGGTCGAGCGGGGTGCGCCGCCGCGGTATCGGATCATCGATCCAATCCCTCCGGGGCCGATCAATTCCGGCTCCGGGCTCCGTCGTCAGTGCATACCAGCTGTCAGGCCGAGGAGGAGCGTCATGCAGAAGATCGTCACCAATCTCTGGTACGACACGCAGGCCGAGGAGGCCGCGGAGTTCTACTGTTCCCTGTTCCCGGACGGGAAGATCACCGGTGTGCAGCGCTATACGGAGTCCGGTATGCGGGAGGCGGGAACGGTGATGCTGGTCGATTTCCAGCTCGCCGGGCAGCAGTTCACCGCGATCAACGGTGGCGGCGACTACCACTACACCCACGCCATGTCGCTGCTGGTCAACTGTGACGATCAGGCCGAGGTGGACCGGCTGTGGGAGGCGCTGCTCGCCGACGGTGGTGCGGAGGTCCAGTGCGGCTGGCTCAACGACAAGTACGGGGTGCCGTGGCAGATCTGGCCCAGCGAGGCCAACGAACTGCTCTCCGGTGACGATCCGGCGGCGGTCGACCGGGCGCTCGCGGCCATGTACCGGATGAAGAAGATCGATCTGCGGGCGATGCGGGAGGCCTACGCCGGCTGATCCGCTTCCGGCGGCCGCGCCGGGTGGGTTCCGGCGCGTTGCCAGCGCCAGGCGAACTCACCCGGCCGCGGCGGCGGGCCCGGCAGCTCGCCCGCGGCGGTCAACCCGGCGATCAGGACCGCGAGCACCCGGCGGCGCAGTTGCGCGGTGCGCCGCCGGTCGGGTGTCGACACGGCCGCGCACGCTTCCAATATCAGGCCGATGTCCTGCGGCGTCACCCCTTCTCGCAGCCGGCCCGTCGCATGGGCGCGGCGCACGAGTTCCGTATTCGCCTCGTCGGCGTGCGCCACGTCGGGCCGCATTCCCGGGTCGGGCTCGAAAGTGCCCGCGAGGTGGACGGTCAAGGAGTGCACATCGGCGTCGACCACGCGTTCCAGGAATCCCACCAGGGCCTGCCAGCCGTCGGGCTCGCCCAGCGCGGCGTCGGCCTCCGCATTGTAGCGGCGCAGCCCGTCGTGGCACAGGGTGCGCAGCAGCGCCTCCTTGCTGGGATAGCGGCGGTAGAGCGCGCTGATCCCGACGCCCGCGCGTTCGGCGACCGCGGCGATCGGCGCTTTCGGCTCGGCCAGGAACACCTCCCGAGCGGCTTCCAGAACGAGGCTGTCGTTGCGGGCGGCTTGCGCTCGACGGCCGGCGAGGGGCTTGTGAGCAGGCGTTTCCATTGATCCGGACATAGGCCGAGCATAGCACTTGAAACGGAATGTTCCGTTCTGTTATCTTGAAACAGAACAAAGCATTCCGTTCCAAGAAGAGGATTCGACATGGCCCCCGTTCAGCCCTTCCGCATCCAGATCCCCCAGGCCGATATCGACGACCTGCGCCGCCGGCTCGGGCGCAGCCGGTGGGCCGACCAGATCCCGGGCTCCGGCGACGAGTACGGCGTGAGTGTCGACCGAGTACGCGCCCTGGCCGAGCACTGGCTGCGGCTCGATTGGCGGAAGCTGGAGGAGCGGCTCAACGCCCACCCCCATTTCGTCACCGAGATCGACGGTCAGCAGATCCACTTCCTGCACGTACGCGCCCAGCAGGGCACCGGGTTCCCGCTCGTACTCACCCACGGCTGGCCGGGCACCTTCATCGAATTCCTGCGCTTGATCGAGCCCCTGACCGCCGCGGGTTTCGATCTCGTCGTCCCCTCGGTTCCCGGTTACGGCTTCTCCGGACCCACCACCGAGAAGGGCTGGAACGACCAGCGGATCGCCCGCGCCTGGGCCGAGCTGATGAACCGGCTGGGCTATCGGCGATATGGCGCGGTGGGCAACGACGGCGGATCGTCGATCTCGGTCGAACTCGGCCGGATCGCACCGGACCGCGTGGTGGGAATGCATGTGGCGCAGGTGTATTCGTTCCCCTCGGGCGACCCCGCCGAGCTGGCGGACCTCGATGCCGACGAGCATCGATCCCTGGAGACCCTGAACTGGTTCGTGGCGAACAAGATGGGTTTCAACGTGCTGCAGTCACAGCAACCGCAGACCCTCGCGCACGCCCTCGCGGACTCACCGGCGGGGCTGCTCGGCTGGAACAGTCAGCTGCTGGGCCCGGACCTGGACGATGATTTCGTGATCGCCAATATCGCCGTCCACTGGTTCACCGGCACGGCGGGTTCGGCGATCCGGCACTATTTCGAGAAGGACAAGGCCGCGGCCCCCACGGCACCGTCGACGGTGCCGCTCGCGCTGTGCGGCTCCACCGGCGATTTCCACGGGATCCGGCGGTTCGCCGAGCGGGATCACCACATCGTGTCGTGGCGTACGCACGACGTGCACACCCACTACCTGCACCATGTCGCGACGGATCTCATGGCCGCCGAGATCACCGCGTTCTTCGGCGAGCACCGGGGCGAGTGAGCCGAGGCCGTGGCGATCCGTGCACCGCGGCGAGTCCGCGGGGCACGACGCCGCGCACGGTCAGGAATGCTCCTTCAAGTAATCCAGATAGAACCCGCGCAGCGCCTCGGCGAGTTCACCGTCACCGGCGTGGACGTAGTCGTCGAGCATGGGCACCACCCATTTGATATCGGCTTCGCTCTCCCCGGTCCGGCCCGCGGTGGCCTCCGCCGCCGGGATCCGGGTCAACAGCTCCCAGAGGAAGCGGATATCACCGTGCCGCACCGCGGACCTGACCGCGCGGTCGTGCAGTTCCTTCGACGAGAGCTTGTCCAACTCCTCGTACTCGGTCATACCGCCGACTCTAATCCCGGCACCGGGTTCCGGGCTCGGTTTCCGGGAGGGTCGTCCGGTCGTCGCCGCGTGGCGTACCCGCTCCGGGCCGATACCGTGCTGCGATGACCCGATGACCGACCGAACCTTCACCCCGCCGCCCGGCTTCCAGGTCAAACGCGTATACGAGGCGCCCGCGGTCGAGGACGGATACCGGGTGCTCGTCGACCGTCTGTGGCCGCGCGGCCTCGCCAAGGCCGCGGCCGGGATCGACGAATGGGCCAAGGAGATCACCCCCTCGACCGAGCTGCGCCGATGGTTCCACGAGGACCCGGACGGCCGGCGCGCCGAATTCGCCGACCGCTATCGCGCCGAGCTCGCCGAGCCGGCGGCCCGCGAATCACTGCGCCGGTTACGTGAGCGCGCCGGCAGCAGCCCGCCGGTGACTCTCGTCACCGCGGTCAAAGAGCCGGGTCACAGTCACGTTCCGGTACTCGCGGAGCAGTTGGGCGACTGAGGCGGCCCGCACCGGGCGACACGAAGGCGAACCCGGAGCGAACACGCCGCCGCCGGGCCGGGTTTCCGCCAATTTCACCGATACCTGATCCGAATCGATCGAGGGCGACCAATACCCACGCTGACCTGCGCGAAACCGACCGAACCGGGGTCAGTTCACAGCAAATTCACCAAAGCCTCCCGCATTTCTCCGAGCGCACAGGGGTGGTGAGGAGGTAGCTTCGGAGTGGCGGGTCGCACGTTGCGGTTCGCTCGGGAGGTCCTGACCGTGACTGAGAAACTCAGTACGAGGGGGCCGGCACCCGGTCCTCGTGGCCACTGACGCACCCCGTCAGCAGCCATCCGGACCTACCGGCCCAGCGAGACTGTCTGTGTGGGTGCCGCGCAGACCCTAGGAGCCTACCGTGACTGATAATCGCTCCGTATCCGCCCCTTCGGCGAATTCTCGCTCCATTCAGAAAGGTTTGAAAACCTTCGTCATCGACACCTCGGTGCTGCTGTCGGACCCCTGGGCAGTGACCCGGTTCGGCGAACACCATGTGGTGCTGCCGCTGGTCGTGATCAGCGAACTCGAAGGCAAACGACACCATCACGAACTCGGCTGGTTCGCCCGCGAGGCCCTGCGCATGCTCGACGATCTGCGGGTGGCGCACGGCCGGCTCGACGAACCGCTGCCGATAGGTACCGACGGCGGCACGGTGCAGGTGGAACTGAACCACACCGACCCCTCGGTGTTGCCGGTCGGTTTCCGCACCGAGAGCAACGATTCGCGCATCCTGGCCTGCGCGCTGAATTTCGCGGCCGAGGGATGCCAGGTGGTGTTGGTGTCCAAGGACATCCCGATGCGGGTGAAGGCCAGCGCGGTAGGTCTACGGGCGGAGGGATATCACGCACAGGATGTGGTGACCTCCGGTTGGACGGGCATGGTCGAGATCGACACCGCCTCCGAAGTCGTCGACCGGCTCTACAGCGAATCGGTCGTCGATCTCGACGAGGCACGAGAACTGCCCTGCCACACCGGAATCCGGCTCCTCGGTAACAGTTCCAGCGCGCTCGGCCGGGTGACCCCGGACAAACGGGTGCAGCTGGTCCGGGAACGGGAGGCGTTCGGGCTGCACGGCCGCTCCGCGGAACAGCGGGTCGCCCTGGACCTGCTGCTCGACGAGAGCGTCGGCATCGTCTCGCTGGGCGGCCGCGCCGGCACCGGTAAATCCGCGCTGGCACTCACCGCCGGGCTGGAAGCGGTGCTGGAGAAGCGCACTCAGCGCAAGGTCGTGGTCTTCCGGCCGTTGTACGCGGTGGGCGGTCAGGAACTCGGCTATCTGCCGGGCACCGAGAACGAGAAGATGGGCCCGTGGGCGCAGGCCGTCTTCGACACCCTGGACGGTCTGGTCAGCCGCGAGGTCATGGAGGAGGTGCTCAGCCGGGATATGCTGGAAGTTCTGCCGCTGACCCATATTCGAGGCCGGTCGCTGCACGATTCTTTCGTGATCGTGGACGAAGCCCAGTCACTGGAACGCAATGTTCTGTTGACGGTGCTGAGCCGGCTCGGCAGTGGCTCCCGGGTGGTTCTGACCCACGATGTGGCGCAGCGTGACAATCTGCGGGTCGGCCGGCACGACGGTGTCGCCGCGGTGGTCGAGAAGCTCAAGGGTCATCCCTTGTTCGCGCATATCACCCTGACTCGCAGCGAGCGGTCACCGATCGCCGCGCTGGTCACCGAAATGCTGGAGGAATACGGGCCCAACGCCTAGCGCCCCGCGCCGCCGTTCGAGAGCGCCGTGGTGGGGGCACGAAACGCGGGCGCGGCAAAGCCCGCGCCGGGGGAGCGGCCGG
>NZ_JBEXLL010000035.1:0-63429 GCF_040609955.1 Nocardia sp. NPDC004568 | reverse complement strand
CTCACTCCTGAAGCGTTCCGGCAGCAATGGACACCGACCGAGTTCAACCAACCGCAACTCGCATGATCGGTGGATCCGCCACCGGGGCCCAGTCAGCGGGCATCTACTGGTGTGGCTGTTCGACTCCGACAGCCCTGAACAACGTCTGGTCACCCAGGCATGGGAGCAGGTCGCGTCGTTCCCGGCCGGTGGTCGCGCTTACACGCGGTGGCATCTGCTGGACGCGCTCCACGACGCAGAACGGGACGGGCTCGGCACTCTTACCCACACCCGACTCGGAGGTGTCGCGTATGCGCCGGACCGGGCAGCAGGGCGGGAATGGTTCTTCGGCGAGCACTTCAAGCACCACCCGCAGCTGATGACCGATACCGTGTTGCACACAGCCGTGGACGCTTTCCTGGATCGCTACCAGCTACCCGAGGGCGGTTCCGCGATACCGAGCGGAGTTCACATCATCGACTTCCACGCCGGCCGCCACCCCTTCACCGCGTTGCCTCGGGACAGATCATGATGAGCACAACACCCCACTTGCTCGCTGCTGCCGCCCGGTTGTGCTGTGAACTCACCAAGACTCGCAGCACATACGCGCTGGTCTACGGTTCCCATGCCGCGGGTCGCGCGGGCCCGAACTCGGATCTCGACCTGGTCCTCGTCACCGACGCTCGGCCCGGTTCCCAGAAGATGCAGGCGCTCGTGGCAGCTGTGGACGACCTGCATCGCGAACATGGACTCACTGTCGACACCGAGGTCGACTACGAAGCCAAGCTCGTCGCCGACCGCGCCGACGTCGAGGCCGCGGTGTGCCTGGACTGCTTCGAACGCGCCGGGCCGACCATCATTCCCGAACCGGTGCGGTTGGACCCTGCCTGGCTCAATTCCCGCCTTTTCGCCCGACGCCTGCTGCTCAACGCACTGACCACCGAACATGTATTTCTGGGCGGGAACGCCGCACGCTACCGGCGCGATTGCCGCCGCGCCGCCGCAGCGGTCGCACGGCTTGCTCTTGCCATCCGTGCACCGGCCGCCGAGACAACGCTCGCCGACGTGGTCGACACCCTCGTGCGAGCACCGGACGGCTCGGCCGGCAAGGATTGGCTCGGGTACCGGCCGACATCCCACCTGTGTTCGACCCTGCAGTACGGCATGACCACCCTCGCAACCTGCGGAGCGGTCCGCGTGATCGACGGACACAGATATCGCTTGTCTCCACACCGATCGGTGCGCTCGGAACTCGCTGGTGGTACTTGAGATACTTGGCCATTCGTTTCGATCCCCACTGATGAAGGGAACCCTGGTGAGTTCTGTCGGTGTCGCACCGCTGCTCGCAACTGTCGCTGCCGCCGTGTCGGAGGCGATCGAGCGAGTCCGCCCCGAACTGGCGGGAGCCGACCCGGTGGTGCGCCGATCGGATCGAGCCGACTTCCAATCCAACGCCGCACTGCCGCTGGCAAAGAAGTACGGCCTCAAACCTGGTGATCTGGCCGGCGAACTCGCCGAACAGCTGACCGCCGACGGCTCCACCGCGCCGGTAGCCGCGGCAGTGCCATCCGGGCCGGGGTTCCTGAACATCACCCTCACCGACTCCGTGGTGTGGTCCCGGATCGCCGATCGGCTCGCGGACCCGCGCTTGGGTATCGCCGAGTCTGCTGCCGGGCAGCGGATCGTGGTCGACTATTCCGCGCCCAATGTCGCCAAGGAAATGCACGTCGGACACTTGCGGACCACGATCATCGGAGACAGCCTGGCCCGCGTTCTCGGCTTTCTCGGCGCCGACATCGTGCGTGCCAATCACCTCGGCGATTGGGGCACCCAATTTGGGATGCTCATCCAACACATCGACGAACACCCCGACCAGCCCTGGCGGACCGATGACCTCGCCGAGGGATCCTCGGTGTCCGCGCTGGACAGCCTCTACAAAGCCGCTCGTGCCGCCTTCGACGCCGACCCAGCCTTCGCCGACCGCTCTCGCACCCGAGTCGTCGCCCTCCAGAACGGCGACGAACCGACCGTCGCCAGCTGGAACGAGATCGTCGCCGAATCAGAGAAGGCGTTCGGCGCGATCTACGACCGGCTCGGTGTGCTGCTGACCCCCGAGGACTACACCGGCGAATCGTTCTACAACCCGCGGCTCGCCGATACCGTCACAGAACTGCTGGACAAAGGTGTCGCCATCCACAGCGACGGTGCAGTCGTCATCGCCTCCCACACCGTAACCGGCCCCGACGGCGACCCGACCGTGCTCATGGCCCGGAAAAGCGACGGCGGCTACGGCTACGACAGCACCGACCTGGCCACCATCCGCTACCGGATCACCGAACTGAGTGCCGACCGGCTGCTGTACGTCACCGACTCACGCCAAGCCCTGCATTTCCAGCTCGTCTTCGAAGCCGCCCGCCGCGCCGGCTGGCTCACCGACACCGTCACGGTCGACCACGTCGCCTACGGCACGATCCTCGGCCCCGACGGCAAACCATTCAAAACCCGAGCCGGCGGCACCGTGCGGCTGATGGACCTGCTCGACGACGCCGTCGCGGCCGCCCGCGCAGTAGTGGCAGACAAGAACCCCGACCTGCCCGGCGACCAACTCGACGCTATTGCCGAACAAGCCGGGATCGGCGCGGTGAAGTACGCGGATCTGTCCACCTCCCGGGTCAAGGACTACACCTTCGACCCACAACGTATGACCGCGTTCGGCGGCAATACCGGTGTTTACCTCCAATACGCGCACGCCAGAATGTGCTCGATCCTGCGCAGGGCAGGCGAACCGCTAGCGGTAACGGTCGACACCACAGCCACGATCGAACCAGCCGAGCGTGCACTCGTACTGACCCTCGACGATTACGGCACGGTCGTCACCGACGTCGCCGCCACCCTGGAACCGCACCGGCTTGCCGGTTACCTCTACGAGCTCGCCCGCGCGTTCACCACGTTCTACGACACCTGCCCGGTGACAGGCGCCCCCGAGCCGATCCGAAGCAACCGACTCGCGGTATGCCAACTCGCAGCCCGCACACTGGCCCACGGACTCGGCCTTCTCGGCATCGCCGCACCGGCGCGTCTCTGATCGGTATCGTCGCGGTCGGCAAACCGAGAAGTGGGGGCACGACGAGAGCCGTACCCGGCTTGCTCTCCCGCAGCCCGAGCACGAATTGGCTGGCAACGCCCGGGGCGACTGGCTGTGGTCCTGTGAGTGCTCTCAAGAGGACGCTAGCCGAGGACACCGTATTGTCCGCAGTTTGTCCATCGCTCCAGCCCATTGTTCGGCCGTAAGATCGGCGCTTGAAGCACACACGAATATCGACAAACCAGTGAAAGCAGGCCCTGGTGCAAGTCCTACGCGAATATCTCTACGTCGACTTGGAAAAGGTCAATGGGTTCGCAAGTCAGCTCTACGACGGCCTACCCGAGGCAAACGAAGAATCGAGCAAGAACACCCACCGAGGACAAATGGGGTCTCGCGCGGTTGCATTCATTGGCAAAGATAAAGAATCCAACATTATGGAACGCCGGCTACTTGCTGACGCGATGTTTCCTCGAATCGAAGACCACCTAGAATCCGAAGGATACCTAGAAGATATTTCAGACGTAGTCGAGGATCCAACCGCTTTCGAGTCGGGGAAGATCAGGTCGGAGTTCCCGGCGGGCACCATCGTTAGAATCACGGCAGCGGGGCGGATCATTGATCCGCGATACTTCGGCCGCACCATGGCTGGTATCGCTACTGCGATCACCGGCCTGGACTTGCTTGCATCGAGCGGCAAGAACCTTGGAATGAAGGGGAAGGGCGCGGGAAGACAGCAACAGCCCAAGAGACCTGCGCCGAACAAGCCGGATCAGTCTCAGAACCTCGAAGACCTCATTCCAGATATCGGCGCCAATTCAGTTGCCGCACAGCTCGGACTTTCTAACGCAGGCGAATTGCGGGGCATGGTGAAGATCATGCGTGGACTCTATCCTGAAGGCGTATCGATGTTGCTGAGCCCTGCCGGGATCGAAGGACCTGGGATTTCACTCCGGCTACAAGAAGGTCGGCAATATCTCGACGCGGAGCCGGATGTTTTGTTTGCCAGGTATGGACTCGGAGTTCAGGAGTGGACCGTAATCGGTACTATCGGATATCATGCAGAAAAGACTACCGAAAGTAATATGGAAAACATCTTCGATGGAGGAAAACTTCGAAGAGGGGTCATGACAGCTGGTATCAATGAATTCCTGAGCAGCATGGGCAACATCGGTTTCTCGGAGGTCGCGCAGGAACCAGGATTTTCGATGGTTCCGATCGCTGTATATCGCGTGATACCGAAATCTGCACGAGCGCTGCTGCCGGCAGAGGGTGAAGTGTGACGAGCTGGCTTCGGTAGGTTCGAAGCACCCGCAACGGGAGGCAGTGCGCGTCCTGCGGCCGCGTGGCCCTGCTGGGGGTGGCCTGCATCGTGTTCCCGCGCCCCTCCCACGTCAAGGGCACCTATGGCGTCAGCTTCGCTGATGGTCTGAGTGCGGGGCCTTTACGCGAGAAGGGCAGGCCCTATCGGGGCCGGCGGGTAGCCAGACCCACCTATGCGCACGTCACCACCCAGTAGGGCCAGCTCCGTTGTCGCAGAGTTGTCAAAAATACCCTGGACAATTGGACAACCCCGGACACGGCGGAACCCCAACGGAGGCGTATCACCACCGAGCGCGGCTTTCCGTACCTGGGTAGCGCCACCCTGCATCATCGGGGCACGGCCCTCGGGGATGGCGCTCGTCGCGGCGATCCGTGAATGCTCGGGCGGTAGGGAGAGCCTGCCGTGACCACCGAGAATCGGCGACGCGCGATCGTGGTGGGCAGGTACAACACCGACACGCCTGATCTGGACGCCCTCGTCGCGCGTCATCACTTACAGGTGGTATTCACGATCACAGCGCCCTCGGCACCGAAACTGGCGACGCTGATCGCCGTTCAGCACCTGTTCGAGCACGATGCCGAGGTAGTTGTTGTGCCGCATCTCAGCGCGGCCGAGATCCGGGCCGAGCGGTGTTGGCTGGCAGTGAACGGATTGGCCGATATCCTCGCCGCCGATGGTGGTTGGCTGCGGTGACAGTGCCGGGCTTCACACCCCGTCCCTCAACACGTGCCGGAGTCTTCGACCTGCCGCCGCCGGCCGATAGCCGCGGTCCGTAGCGCAGAGCCCGGCTTCAGACAGGGAACCGGCGCCGATGACTATCATGGATGATACTATCATTGATGATAGTATCCTGGGAGGTGCTGTGGACGGATTCATCGGGCGGCGCACCGAGCTGGCCCTTCTCGACGAACTGCTCGAGCCGGTGCGCGGGGGCGGCCGGTCGGGGCGTCCGGGTCGAGCGGTATTGATCCGGGGCCGCAGGCGGGTGGGGAAGTCGCGGCTCGTCGAAGAGTTTCTGGAGCGGGCACAGGTGCCTCACGTGTTCTTCACGGCAGTGGGTGGGTCGCGGGACGAGGATTTGGCGGGGTTCGTTTCCGATATCGCCGACTCGGACCTACCCGGCGCCGAACGGGTCTCCGAGTTCGCGGCACCGAAGACATGGCGAGCCGCTTTTGATCTACTCGCTACCGTGCTTCCTCGGGATCGTCCGAGCGTGGTCGTACTGGACGAGATGCCCTATCTGGTGCGTGAGGACCGGGCGTTCGAGGGCACGCTACAAAAGGTGTTCGATCGGACCCTGTCGAAGTTGCCGGTGCTGCTGGTGCTCATCGGATCCGATATCGCGATGATGGAGAAGCTCAACACCTACGGCCGGCCCTTCTATCAGCGCGGTACCGAAATGATCGTGCCCCCGATGAATCCGCACGATGTCGCGGCCATGCTCGATCTCCGGCCGGCCGATGCATTCGACGCGTACCTGGTCAGTGGCGGCCTGCCCCTCATTCTCGAGGAATGGCCGCGAGGGGCTGGGCTGTGGGAATACCTCGACTACGCGCTTCGCCGCCCCACCTCGGCCTTGCTGGTCAGTGCCGAACGGGCACTGGCTGCCGAATTTCCGACCGAGGCGCAGGCGCGCACGGTTCTCGGCGCGATCGGTCACGGCGAGCGGACTTTCAGTCTCATCGGCCGGGCGGCCGGCGATCTGACCCCGACCTCGCTCACTCGATCGCTCGGATTGCTCACCGAGCGGCGTGTGGTGGCGGCCGAGCGTCCGCTCTCGACGCGGCCGAGCAAGGAAACCCGCTATCGCGTCGAAGACCCATATTTGCGGTTCTGGCTGTACTTTCTCGGCCCCGGTATGCCCGCGATCGAACGTGGACGGGGGGATCGGGTACTCGAGACGATCCGGGCGGGCTGGACTTCCTGGCGGGGCCGGGCCGTGGAGCCGGTGATCCGGGAAGCGCTGTGGAGGGGTGTGGACAGGTACCTGCCCGAGGGGACGGGGTCGATCGGCGGTTACTGGACTCGGACGAATAACCCGGAGATAGATATCGTCGCCGCTGATCGGGGGCCGATCGCCCAGCGGATCACGTGTGTGGGGTCGGTGAAGTGGCTGGAGAAGAAACCGTTCGATCAGCGCGACCTCGCGGCTCTCATCACCCACCGGTCACAGCTACCGGGTGCCGATGTCGATACTCCGATGCTGGCCGTCGCGCGCGCGGGCGGTTCGACACCGGGCGTGCGGGTGCTGACACCGGACGAACTGCTCGAGGCCTGGTCCTGAAGGACCCGAAGAAACCCCGCTCCGAAGATTTTGGAGCGGGGTTCGCTTGGGTACGTCAGCGCAACGTTGCGGTCAGGTGCGGGTAGCCCTTCTTCGGATGCTTCAGCGCCAGATCCCAACCCTGCTCGGCCTGGTCGGCGTACACGTTCACGGTGGACGGCAGCAGGATCGGTTTGCCGAATTTCACCGCGTAGGAGACCTTGTCCGGGACCCGGCCCTCGACCGTGGCGAGAATCGCCGCCGCCGACCACATCCCGTGTGCGATCGCCCGGGGGAAGCCGAACGCCTTGGCGCCCAATGCCGAGGTGTGGATCGGGTTCTGATCACCGGAGGCGTTGGCGTAGCGGGTGATCGTCTTCTGGTCCACCTTCCAGGTCCGCAGCGGGGGCGGCGGCACCTCTTCGGGTTTCGGTTCGGGTTTGGGGCCGCCCGACAGCGAGGTCTTCTGCTGGTGCAGGAAGGTGGTGACCTGCCGCCACACCAGTTCCCGGCCCACCCGGATCTCGCTGATCGCGTCGACCAGCAGGCCCTTGGGGTGTTCGCGCAGGTTCTCGATATGCGCGGTGATATCGAGCGGTTCGCTCACCGAGATCTCCCGGGTGCGTTCGATCAGGTTCTCCGCGTGCACGGCACCGACCGCGACGAACGGGAAGTCGCGCTGCACCACGAGTTTCATCACCAGCGGGAAGGTGATGATGAACGGGTAGGTCAGCGGCAGGGTGTCGCCGAAACGCAGACCGGTGGCCGCACAGTAGGCCGCCAGGTGCTCCGGGTCGACCCGGTAGCCGTCGAGCCGGACTGCGCGGTCCGGGATCTCGGATTTCCGCGACGAGACCAGCGGTATCGCGCCGAGCACGGCCTGTGCGTACAGGCCGCCGTTCTTCGGTGGTGCGTCGAGGGTGATGGTCTCGGTCATCACGCGCCGATCATGCTCTGGCCGCAGACCCGGACGATATTGCCGTTCACCGCGTTCGAGGCCGGGCTGGCGAAGTAGGCGATGGTTTCGGCGACGTCGATGGTCTGACCGCCCTGGTTCAGGGAGGCCATCAGCCGGCCGCCCTCCCGGGTGGCGAGCGGGATCGCGGCGGTCATGGCGGTTTCGATGAAACCGGGCGCCACCGCGTTGATGGTGATGCCCTTCGCGGCCAGTTCGGGGGCCTCGGCGTTCACCATGCCGATGACCCCGGCCTTGGAGGCGCCGTAGTTGGTCTGCCCGCGGTTACCGGCGATACCCGCGATGGAGGAGACGTCCACCACGCGGCCGCCTTCTTTCAGCGCGCCCGCGGCCACCAGTCCCTGGGTGATGCGGTGCGGCGCGGCCAGGTTCACGTTCAGCACCGCGTTCCAGCGGCCCTCGTCCATGTTCGCGAGCAGTTTGTCGCGGGTGATTCCGGCGTTGTGCACGATGATGTCGATACCGCCGAAACGTTCGGTGGCGAATTCGGCGAGCCGCTGCGCGGCGTCGGGGGCGGTGACGTCGAGGGCGAGCGCGGTGGCGCCGACTTTGTTCGCGGTTTCGGCCAGCGCCTCGCCGGCCGCGGGGATATCGGCGACGATGACCTTCGCGCCGTCGCGGGCGAAGACCTCGGCGATGGTGGCACCGATACCGCGGGCGGCGCCGGTGACCACGGCGACCTTGCCGTCGAGCGGCTTGTCCCAATTCGCCGGCGCGACCGCGTCGTCCTTACCGACGCGAATCACCTGACCGTCCACGAACGCCGATTTGGCGGACAGCACGAACCGCAGCGTGGAGGCGAGGCCGGTGGCCGCCGGGGAGGCGTCGGGGTGCAGGTACACCAGCTGCGCGGTGGCGCCGCGCAGCAGCTCCTTGCCCACCGACCGGGTGAAACCCTCGAGCGCGCGCTGGGCGATCTGGCCGTCCACGGTGCCGGCGAGTTCAGGCGTGGTGCCGATGACCAGGACCCGGCCCGACGGCGCGATACTGCGCATCGCCGGCTGGAAGAACTCGAACAGCTGCGACAGGTCCTCGATGCTGCCGATACCGGTGGCGTCGAAGACGAGTGCGCCGTATTTGGTGCCGGTGGTGAGGGAATCGGCGAAGGTGTAGTCCTCGGCCAGCAGTGCCCGCAGCGGTTCGGCGACCCGGCCTTTACCGCCGAGCAGCACCGGCCCCGGCAGCGGCGGCTCACCGGCCACGTAGCGCCGCAGCTTCTCCGGTTTCGGCAGGCCCAGCTTGTTCGCGAGGAACCCGCCCGGCGCGGAGTTGACGAACGATCCGTAGAGGTTGGGTGCACCCTTGCTCTTGGCTGCCACAGTTCCCACCTTTTCTGTTGCTCGATGTGGTGTGTCGGAAGTCGCCGGAGGCGGTGTCGACATTGAACTTACTCCAGAGTAAGTTTATCGTAAACCGAGCGCGGGCGGGCGTCGGAAGCCGCGGCGCGCAGCCGCGGCCCGGGCCCGGAGCACCCGACCCTCTCGCCAACTCGACAACCTGGGAGACCCGAGTGACCACCACATCCCGTTCGACCCGTCCGGTAGCGATCCTCGGCGGTAACCGCATCCCGTTCGCGCGTTCCGACAAGGCCTACGCGCACGCCTCCAACCAGGACATGTTCACCGCCACCCTGGACGGGCTGGTGAGCCGTTTCGGTCTGCAATCGGAACGGCTGGGCATGGTCGCCGGCGGCGCGGTGCTCAAGCGGGTCGGCGAGCACGGCCTGATCCGGGAGAGCGTGCTGGGTAGCCGGCTCAGCCCCTACACCCCCGCCCACGATCTGCAGCTGGCCTGCGGTACCGGCCTGCAGGCCGTCGTCACCGTCGGCGACGCGATCGCGGCCGGCCGCATCGAGGTGGGTATCGGCGGCGGTACCGACACCACCTCGGACGCGCCCATCGGGGTCAGCGAGCGGATGCGCGAGTGGATGCTGAACATCAACCGCGCCCGCACCAATGCCGAGCGGCTCAAGTTGGTCGGCCAGCTGCGCCCGGGCATGGTCGGTATCGAGATCCCGCGCAATGCCGAACCCCGCACCGGGCTGTCGATGGGCGAGCACGCCGCCATCACGGCCAAGGAGTTCGGGGTCTCCCGGGACGCCCAGGACGAACTGGCCTATCTCTCGCACAAGAATATGGCCGCCGCCTACGAGCGCGGTTTCTTCGACGATCTGGTGACCCCGTTCCTCGGGCTCACCCGCGACGACAACCTGCGCCCGAACTCCTCGCTGGAGAAGCTGGGCACGCTGAAGCCGGTCTTCGGGGTGAAGCTGGGCGACGCCACCATGACGGCGGGTAACTCCACTCCCCTCACCGACGGCGCGTCGGCGGTGCTGCTGTCCAGCGACGAATGGGCGGCCGAGCGCAACCTGCCGGTCCTCGCGCATCTGGTGGACAGCGAAGTCGCCGCGGTCGATTACATCCACGGCCCCGACGGCCTGCTCATGGCCCCCACCTACGCGGTCCCGCGGCTGCTCGCCCGCAACGGCCTGACCCTGCAGGATTTCGATTTCTACGAGATCCACGAGGCCTTCGCGTCGGTGGTGCTGGCCACGCTGCAGGCCTGGGAATCGGATCAGTACTGCAAGGAGCGGTTGGGCCTCGACGGTGCGCTCGGCTCGATCGACCGCACCAAGCTGAACGTCAACGGTTCCTCGCTGGCCGCCGGGCACCCGTTCGCCGCCACCGGCGGCCGCATCGTCGCCCAGGCCGCCAAACAACTGGCGGAGAAGGGGTCGGGCCGGGCGCTCATCTCCATCTGTGCGGCGGGCGGCCAGGGCGTGGTCGCCATTCTCGAGCGCTGAACCGGCCGGGTCCGGGTCCGTCCGGCGGGTGAAGGAAGCGCCCACAGCCGGACCGGCGCAGGGGACAGGAGGTGCCCCGATCGGGAAGGTCGGGGCACCTCCGTTCCCGGTGTGCCCGGTGTCGCGCGTACGCGGTCCCTTCAGCGTGATCGTCGATATCGAACGAGGCAGGTCCGGGGCGCCGAGCGGTATACCCGCCGGTGATCCGGGCGGCCGGCAGTGTGTCTTTCCGGTCAGCGGGGGAGAAGCCGGCACGGGCACCGGGGCCGGGAGGTCCGGCGCAGTCGACGTCGGTGTCGAGGGGGCCGCGGGCAGGCGAGTCGATCGGTGCAGTCCGCGCCGGCCGTTCGTGGCGGTCGACGGCCTAACTCTGTCCGGGCAGCTCATGATGCCCGCCGAAGGCCTCACGCATCGCGGACAGTGTCTTGTCCGCGTACGCCGATTCACCCCGGGAAGCGAAACGCTGGAAGAGCGCCGCCGAGAGCACCGGCGCCGGTACCCCGATATCCACCGCGGCGTCCAGAGTCCAGCGTCCCTCGCCTGAATCGGAGACCCGGCCGCCGAAGGAATCCAGATTCGGGTCGGCGTGCAGCTGGGTCGCCGTGAGGTCGAGCAACCACGACGCCACCACCGACCCGCGCCGCCAGACCTCCGCGACCTCCGCGATATCGATGTCGTACCGGTAGTACTCCGGATGTTCGAGGGGGGTCTCCTCCGCGGAGTACTCGCCACCGGCGCGGGTGCCGTAATCGGCCTTGTGCATGATGTTGAAGCCCTCGGCGTAAGCCGCCATCACGCCGTACTCGATCCCGTTGTGCACCATTTTCACGAAATGACCCGCCCCCGCGGGACCGCAGTGCAGGTAGCCCTCTTCGGCCGGGCCGGGCTCGCCGGTCCGCCCCGGGGTGCGCGGCGCGGCCGCGACCCCGGGCGCGATGGACCGCAGTAGCGGTTCCACGTACCGCACCGGCGCCGCCTCGCCGCCGATCATCAGGCAGAACCCGCGGTCGCGGCCGAACACGCCGCCCGAGGTCCCGATATCGAGATAGTGGATACCGAGCGGCGCCAACTGCGCGGCCCGGGCGATATCGTCGTGGTACCGGCTGTTGCCGCCGTCGATGACGATATCTCCGGGTTCCAGTAGTTCCGCCAGCTGATCGACCGTGCGACCGGTGAGACCGGCCGGGATCATCACCCACACCACGCGGGGTGTGTCGAGGTCGGCGACGAATTCCGCCAGGTCGGTGCTGCCCCGGAAACTGTCACCGAGTTCGGCGGTGAGGTTGTCGATCACGTCGGCGTGGCGTTCGCAGCCGACCGCCGTATGCCCGGCCGCGACGACCCGCCGCACGATATTGGCCCCCATCCGGCCGAGCCCGATCATGCCCAACTGCATCTCGCGTCCCCTTACTGATAGAGGTCGGATCGCATGCCGTCCCCGATTGTGCCCGCACCTCGAGAACTTTCGTCGGGATCGCGTGTAACGACCCGCGCGCGGCACCGATATACCGGTCGGCTCCGTGCATTCGCCTGACCCCCGACCCGGCGACTGCACGGGGCCACTTCGCTGTCCAGGGCTTGGTTCGGGCGATATGTCCCAACTGCGACGTCGGAGGCTGTCCAGATGGCGCAGCTGTGATCGATCCGGCACTGAAGATTACAGTTCGGACAACTATCGTTGGCGAAGGCTCGCACCCCGCGAGTCCCCGAAGTATCGATTGGGGAGGACGGTTCGTGAGCAGCGAATCGAACACCGAACGAGGTGACAGACGCGACCACGGCCGCCCGCAGCCGACCGACGGCGGCCTACGTCAGCTGCTCGACACCGGCCGCGCCCAGCAGGGTCAGCAGTCGGCCCCACCCACCGAGCCGGTCGAACAGGCCGGCAATGTCGCGCCCGGTTGGCGCGGGGGGAGTTCCTGGTTGAATCCCCGCGCCGGGTCCGCGGCGCAGCGGTCCGAGGCGGACCAGGCCCCACCGGCATCGGGTCCGGCTTCCGGCAGTGGCCCCTCCCGAACCTCGCCCCACGCTCCGGATGTCTCCCGCCCGGCCGAGCGCCCGGGACCTCCCGGCCGCGGACCCGGCGCTCCGGCACCGTCTGGTTCAGGGCCGGCGCCCGGCGGTGCCGAACCCGCCCCCACCGGCGCGTCCTCGGCTCCGGGTGGACCTACGGGCCCCACCGCTGCGGGCCGACCGTCCGGCCCCGGCCCGCGCTCCGGCCCCGGGCAGGCCACGCCTGCCGGCTCCGCCCCGGCCGACCCCACCGGACCCGAGTACACCACCCAGCAGTTCGCGCGACCCACTGCCGCGTCTGCACCCGCCGTCTTCGCCGACGCGGACCCGGACGACGCACCGACCGAGGTCTTCGATTCGAGCGCGCTGACCCAGCGGCTCTCCGGCGGACCGTCCTCCTGGCCCGGCCATCCGAACAACCCGACCAGCGCGGACATCCTGGCGCAGGGCGAGAAATCGGGGCCGCCCGGGCCGCCGCGTGGTCCGGGCAAGGGCCGGGGCACCGGCGGGTCCGGTGACGACGACGGTCGTTTCGCCGGTGCCCGCACCTGGCTGCGCGACTCCGCGAACGCCCGGCGCGTCCTGCTGGCCGCCGCGATCGTGTTCGGTGTCGCCCTCGTGGGCTATATCGCCGACCTGGTGATGACCTCGGGCAAGATTCCGCGCGGCGTCGAGGTCGCCGGGGTCGCCATCGGCGGGATGGACCAGGACGCCGCCCGCGCGAAGCTGCAGGAAACGCTCGACCCCCGGTCCGGCGAAGCGGTCCCGGTGAAGATCGCCGATGTGCAGACCGAACTGGTGCCCGCGGCGGCCGGTCTGGGCGTGGACTGGGACGCGACCTGGGAGCGCGTGGGCGGTCAGCCGCTCAACCCGGCGTCGCGGCTGCTGTCCTTCGTGGCCACCCGCAAGGTCACGGTGGCCAGCTCGGTCGACGAGACGGCGCTGGACCGCACATTCGAGGAACTGAAGGTGCACGACCAGCCGCCGGTCGAGGGCGGTATCCATTTCGAGGGCACCCGGCCGGTCGAGGTGAACCCCGTCTCGGGGCGGGTCCTGGACATCGCCGCGGCCCGCACGGTCCTCACCGAGCAGTGGGCGACCGCGAGCACCCTGGATCTGCCGGTCGCCGTGGCGCCGCCCGCCGTCCGCCAGGACGCGATCGACGCGGCCATGCACCAGATCGCCGAGCCCGCGGTGAGCGCGCCGGTGTCCTACACCGGCAAGGGGAACGGCACCGCCGGTCTGAGCCCCGAGCAGATCGCCACCATCGTCGGTTTCGTACCGGACGGGCACGGTGGGCTGCGGGTCGAGTTCGACCACAAGGTGGCCACCGACCTGCTGGCCCCACAGCTGGCCGCCACCGAGGTCGAACCCAAGGACGCGACTTTCACCTTCGCCGGTGCGCCCACCGTCGTCCCCGCCGTGGTCGGCGACAAGATCAATTGGGCCAAGACGCTGGAGCAGCTGCCGGCGATGCTCGCCGCGACCGGCGCCCCGCGCACCACACCGGCGATCTACGAGCGCATCGAGCCCAAGCTCACCACCCAGGCCGCCGAGGCGCTCGGTATCAACGAAACGATGGGCGAGTTCACCACCAGTGGTTTCACCGGCCCGTCCGGGGTGAACATCCGCACGGTCGCGCAGGAGGTCGACGGCGCGGTCGTCAAACCGGGCGACACCTTCTCGCTCAACACCCACACCGGTCCGCGTACCGCCGCCGAAGGCTATGTGGAATCCGGGATCATCGACCACGGCCGCCCCAGCAAAGCCGTCGGTGGCGGGATCAGCCAATTCGCCACCACCCTCTACAACGCGGCCTATTTCGCGGGCCTGGAGGACGCGGGCCACACCGAACACAGCTACTACATCTCCCGTTACCCGGCGGCCCGGGAAGCGACCGTGTTCGACGGTGCCATCGACCTGCAGTTCCGTAACAACACCCCGCACGGCATCTACATCCAGGCCTTCGCCGACAGTTCGGAAGTGACCGTGCGCATCTGGGGCACCAAAACGGTGAACGTGGAATCGATCACCGGCGACCGGACCAAGCCGACCGAACCGGAGACCATCACGCTGCCCGAGGGCGACGACTGCATCGCCTCGACGGGCGCACCCGGGTTCACCATCTCCGATACCCGGGTGATCACCGATATCAACACCGGCGCGGAGATCTCCCGCCACACCCGGACCGTGAAATACGACCCGGTGCCGGAGGTCAAGTGCGAGTCGCCGGACAAGGAGAAGCAAGAGGAGGCCGGCGACGAGCCGAGCGGCGGCAGCCGGCCCAGCGGCAGCGCGCCCAGCAGTCGGCCGAGCAGTCGGCCCGGATCTCGCTGAGAACAGCCGGCCCGGATCTCGCTGAGAAAACCGACAGTGCCCGCCCCGGCAACCGGGGCGGGCACTGTCGTCTCCGCGGGGGTTACAGCGGGGTGCGCATCAGCAGCACGTTGTACTGGCGGTGCACGGTGAGCAGGAAGTACAGGTCGCTGCCGGTCTGGTACGGGAAGATCATCGGCGCGTAGGCCGTCGGCAGGGCGGCGGCTTCCAGCAGCACTCGCGGCGTACTCCACGGACCCTCCGGCGCGTCCGCGGTGCGCAGCACCACCGAGTTGAACGGGTCGGTCGTCAGCATCACGAATTTGCGCAGATGGTCGTTCCACTGCACCGACAGCTCGGCCACCCCGTCGACGACCGGCGCGGCGGCTGCGGCATCCCCGGGCTTCCAGCCGTGCCCGTCCCAGTACTCGTAGACGTCGATATTCGCGATATCGGCCTCCCGTACCCGGGATACGTACCCGGGATGGTTCCGGCCGGCCGGGGTGCCGTATCGATATACGAATCCGTCGTCCTTCACGAACGCGTTCTGCTGGAACCGCTCGTGGCCGTCCACATTCGCCCGGCGCGTGGTCGGCAGCTGGGCCCAGGTCCGTCCACCGTCGCCGGACGCGGCGAGCGTGGCGAAGTTGGTGGTCCACAGACCGTGATCGCCCCACTCCTTGACCGACATCATGCTCAGGTACTGCACGCCGCCCACCGAGACACCGGCGGTCGGGATCAAACTGATCTCGATCCCGGGAATCTTCGGGCTGGGCAGCGGATTCGGCACCGCCCCGTCGAAGACGATGCCCTGTGCCGGATCCTTGGTGTGGCTGAAGAACAGGGCATTGCTGGTCCACGCCCACACACTGCCGGCCAGCAGGTTCGGCACGCCCAGCCCCGCGGAATCACCGAACGCGGTCAGCAGCGTGCCGGCCCCGTCGTCCCACATCACCCCGAGATCGGTGCCCAGCACATTCACCTGCTGAGTCCTGTTGGGGCTGTCCATACCCGTCACCTGGTAGACGGCCTGGGTGTCACCGGGCAGCGTCGGCAGACCGCGGGGTTCGCCGTTGATACCGGGGATCGGATTCACATTGTTCGGATCCGCTGTCGCCGGACCGGCCAGCACCAGGGCCGCGACGGCACCGGCGACCCCGGTGCGCACTAGAACGGACAGCGGGCGGGGGGTCATTCTCGATGTCCTCCTGCTGGGTGGCGAGGTGGTTCAGGGGGTCATCTTGCCATGATCAGAGCCGCCCCGGGGGGTGCCGGGTTTTCGGCGCCGCCTTCGGCATCACGGGGTCCAGGCCCCCGAACGCGCTGGTCTGGCGCGACGAATAAGGGCAGGCGCAGCAGAGCGCCGAGGACATCATCGAGCACTACTGGAGAGCAACCTCTCTCGGCGGGCTCCGGTCGTGTCGAATCCGGCGAGCTCCGCTTCGGTCAGCTCGATCTCGGCGCCGATCTCCTTGCTCGGGTGGCCACGCACCGAGGGGTCATGTCAGCGGCGCGACGGCCCAGCGGGCAAGGTCGTTCGTGATGGCAGCTACGTGGTCGGGTTCGAATGTGGTCGCGGTGACGGATAACTCGGCGACGCGATCGGTGCGGAAACCCCGTACGCCTCCACGTGTTCTGCACCATCCGACGAGGTACCAGGAGCCACCACCTCCTTCGAGCGTGGCGTACGGCTCGACGAGGCGGGGAGCCGGGTCGTTCTCGTAAAGGATCTCCACGAGGGTGTGGTCGCGGACGGCATCGAGCCAAGCTACCGACGGTATGGACGATGACGACCTCGGGGTGCCAGGGCACCAGGTCGTGGACGGTGCGTTCGAGCTGTTGGGTGGAGGGCAGTCGGGTGGGGCCGAGTATCTCGATGGTGGCGGTGTCCGATTGCAGGGTTACGTCGGTGACCTGGGCACCGGGGACCCCGGCCAGCCAGCCGCGGGCGGCGTCGGCGACCTGTCTCGCCCACAGCGTGGACAGTGAGTTGACGACCATCGGGACGGCCACGATCACCAGCCCGGTGGCCAGGACGGCGTAGGCGCGGCCGCGTCGCCGTGCTCCGGTTCCGGCTTCGTGGGCGTATCCGGTGGCCACGAGTACCAGGGTGGCGGTGATGATCATCGCGACCATGTTCGAGGCGAACAGTACGAACGCGCCCAGCGCGAGCCCGGGCGCGTGCGAGCCCAGTCATACCCCGACCACGGCCAAGGGTGGGACCAGTGAAATCGCGATGGCGACTCCGGGCAGTACATCGCCGACATCGCGGCGTACCAGTGCGATCACCCCGACCAGGCCGGTGGCCAGTGCCGCGGTCAGGTCCGTCAGTTTCGGTGAGGTGCGGCCGGTGACCTGTGAGTTGGCCAGCACGCTGGTCGGGTTGGGTAGGAGCTGGGCGAATACGAAACCGACCGCGATCACCAGCACGATCCCGGCGGCGACGAGCAGCAGACTCCGGCCGATGAGCGCGCCGCGGCCGGTCGCGATCCCCAACCCCACACCCAGGATCGGCACCGACAGCGGCGCGACGATCATGGCGCCGATCACCGTGGCGGTGGAGTCACCGGCCACACCGGAAGCCGCGATGACCCCGGAGAGGGTGAGCATGATCCAGAACGCGGACCGTTTCGCGGTCCTGTCACCGGCGCCGAGGTCCAGGCGGTCGGTGAGCTCGGTCAGGGTCCGGCGCTGACCGGCCGGAACCAGCACCGTCACGGCCGGCCACCTGGGAGCGACCCGCTATGCGGGCATACCGGAGTGATGTTCACAGCGGCTCACCTCACAATCCTCGGCACGACGTAGCGGCAGCGTGGAGAAGGCTGTCCACCACAGTCGATCGGCGGCGGATGGGCACAACGCTATCCCCGGCCGGGCGCACCGCAGATCACCTTGCCAGGGCGAGTTCCATCGACCTCGCTCGATCACCGCAGTACACGCGATCGAGGGGCCGAGTCACCTCGATTCATCCTGTCCGGGTGAGGCGTGTCGGTGTGCTCGGTGTCGATCATGAGGCCATGACAGCAGAACCCGAACTCGGACCGGTGGAGTTGGTGGTGCTGTCGTTTCCCGGCACCCGCATCGACGACGCGGTCATCACAGCATTTCGTGAGGTGCTCGACCGCGGCTCGGTCACGATCGTCGACCTGGTCTACCTGAGGATGGATTCCACCGGCGCAGTGCGCCAGGTCGAGGTCGACGAATCACTGACCGACACCGGCCTCGACGGGCTCACGGTGCAACCACGCGGCCTGATCAGCGACAAGGACCTGCAGGTGGTGCGTACGGCCATGGATCCGGGCACCTGCGCGGTGGTGATCGTCTATGAACACAGCTGGGCGCGCACCTTGGCTGCCACTGTCCGCAACGCCGCGGGTGAAGTCGCTCTGCACGTGCAGGTTCCCCGCGACGCTGTCACCGCGGCACTGTCACCGGCATAACAGGGAAGAGGAGACGAGCTGATGGTTTTTCGTGGAGCACGCGTCGGCCGGCCCGGACTACTGGGCACCGTGGCCCGCACCGCAGTGGTGGCCGGAACCGCACGAGCCACCGCCAACGCCGTCGACCGCCACGCCCAGCGCCGCGCAGCCGAAAGCCAGGCCTACTACGACGAACAGCAATCCCCGCCCCCGACCACAGTGGCACCACCAGAATCCGATTCCCGAGATCTGGTGTCGAAGTTGCAGCAGCTCGGGCAACTGCACGCCGATGGAGCGCTGACCGACACGGAGTTCGCCGAGGCGAAACAACAACTGCTGCACTGATCTGCCCAGATGTCGAGCTTTCCGGGGCTCAGCGGCAGCAGTTGGGGTCGAGCACAGTGCAGAGTGCGGTGAGGGCATCGCGGCGGGCCCGGTGCAGCACACTCATGCCGTGGCGCTCGGACTCGATGAACCCGGCCTTGCGAAGTTGGGTGAGGTGATGGCTGACAGTCGATTCCGACACCCCGACTGCCGCGGCGAGGTCGCCGCCGGTGCGGCCGGTGCCGGGGTCGGCGAGCAGCAGCGAGATGAGCTTCACGCGAACCGGGTCGGCCAGCGCCTTCAACCGCAGGGCGACGTGTAGGGCCGCCTCGTCGTCGACCGGGCCGGCGGCCACGGGCGCGCAGCAGACGGGTGCGGTGATATCGAGGACAGGCAGCGCTTTCGGCATGCACCCGATCCTACCCGCGCTTATTGACTTATGTCGAAAAGGTGGCAGACTGGCTGCTGTCAGATATTCGATATATGTCACACAGGTGGTGGTCATGATGTCCCGGATACAGCTCGCTCTCGACGTCGACGATCTGGAGACCGCGGTCGGGTTCTACTCGGCCCTGTTCGGCACCACACCGGCGAAGGTGAAACCCGGCTACGCCAACTTCGCGATCACCGAACCGCCGTTGAAGCTGGTGCTCATCGAGAACCCCGGCCACGGCGGCAGCCTCAATCACCTCGGTGTCGAAGTCGAGTCCTCGGAGAAGGTCCACTCCGAGATCGCCCGACTGTCGGAGGCGGGACTGTTCACCGAGGAGCAGATCGCGACGACATGTTGCTTCGCCACCCAGGACAAAGTCTGGGTGACCGGGCCGAGTGAGGAGCGGTGGGAGGTCTACACCGTGCTGGCCGATTCGGAGTCCTTCGGCGCCGCGCCGGAGTTCCCCGAGATCTCCGACAAGGAAGCGGTGCAGGCGTGTTGTGGCACCGACGGCCGTGGTGACACCGAGACCGTCTGCTGCACCCCGGCGTGAGCACGGCAGTAGCGGCGCCGGCGCCGCGGTTGCCGATGCTGGACCGGCTGCTGCCGGTCTGGATCGGTGTCGCGATGACCGCGGGGTCGGCGCTGGGCCGCCTGGTACCCGGTCTGGGTGAGAGCCTCTCGGCGGTCGAGGTGGACGGGATTTCGCTGCCGATCGCGGCCGGGCTGCTGATCATGATGTATCCGGTGCTGGCCAAGGTCCGCTACGACCGCCTGCACACCGTCACCGGGGACCGGCGCCTGCTCGCGGGGTCGCTGTTGCTGAACTGGGTGCTCGGGCCGGCGTTGATGTTCGCGCTCGCGTGGCTGCTGTTGCCGGACCTGCCCGAATACCGGACCGGGCTGATCATCGTCGGCCTCGCCCGCTGCATCGCGATGGTCATCATCTGGAACGACCTGGCCTGCGGGGACCGGGAAGCCGCCGCGGTCCTGGTCGCGATCAACTCGATCTTCCAGGTGTTCATGTTCGCGGTGCTGGGCTGGTTCTACCTCTCGGTACTTCCGGGCCGGCTGGGTCTGGAGCAGGCCGCGATCGAGGCCTCGCCGGTCGATATCGCGGTCTCGGTACTGGTGTTTCTCGGAATCCCGCTGGCCGCCGGATATCTCACCCGCCGAATCGGGGAGCGAACCCGGGGCCGGGACTGGTACGAAACCCGGTTGCTCCCGAAGGTAGGGCCGTGGGCGCTGTACGGGCTGCTGTTCACCATCGTGATCCTGTTCGCCCTGCAAGGCGAGCAGATCACCGCCCGCCCGCTCGCTATCGTGCGGATCGCCGTGCCGCTGCTGATCTACTTCGCGCTCATGTGGGGCGGCGGCCTCGCCCTCGGCACGGCCCTGCGGCTCGGATACGCGCGGACGGTAACGATGGCGTTCACCGCGGCGGGCAACAACTTCGAGCTCGCCATCGCCGTAGCGATCGCTACCTACGGCGCGGCCTCCGGCCAGGCCCTGGCCGGTGTGGTCGGCCCGTTGATCGAGGTGCCGGTCCTGCTTGCCCTGGTCTATCTCTCTCTTGCCCTGCGCCGGCGTCTCGCCCCGGCGCCTCTCGGCTGAAAGGCGTCCGTCCTCATGGTCTCTGCTCCGAGCGTGCTGTTCGTGTGCGTCCACAACGCCGGACGCTCGCAAATGGCCGCCGCATTCCTCACCCACCTCGCCGGGGACCGGGTTCAGGTCCGCTCCGCCGGCACCGCACCCGCTGACACCGTCAACCCGGTCGCGGTCGAAGTCATGCGCGAGGCCGGGATCGATATCTCTGCCCGGACTCCGACGGTCCTGACCGCCGATACCGTCGAATCCTCGGACGTGGTGATCACTATGGGTTGTGGGGAGACCTGCCCCTACTTCCCCGCGATCCGCTACCTCGACTGGCAACTCGATGACCCCGCGGGCGCCGACCTCGCGATCGTGCGTCGGATCCGCGACGACATCGAGCACCGAGTCCGCAGTCTGCTCACCGAACTCGGAATCCCCGCGGGGACGTAGACATCGGACGGAACGCCTCCGGGCGGGCGACCCCCGGCGGCGTTCCGCTGTATCAGCTCCGTAGTAGTTCCGTATCCCCAGCGGTCGGCAACACCCAGACCTCCCGCTGCCCAATCGGCCTGGATGACCACATGCCGGTCCACAGCGCTCCGTAACAACGCCAGGAACACGATCGTCGCCGGCGCCGCGGCCGCCCCCACCCCCAGCGCGGCCCGGTCCCGGAGCAGGCCTTGTCGCGCGAGCACACCCTCGGCCCCGGGCGCAGTCGCCGCCCAGGTCGTGGTGGGTGGTCGCCGAGACCCGGGCGACTCGGGAGAGCGATCATGTACGTACGGAGACCGAACGCCGGCTCCGTGGTTCGGTTGATCAGGCGGGGAACACCACAGCGACGGTGGATTACTCGGCCGCCGAGGCGTGCGCGGCGACGACCCGCCAGCCGCGAGAGTCGTCGTACGCCCAAGTGCGGGTGTAACGCATCCGGGCCGCGAATGGTGACCCGTGAACGCTTCCCTCGACGAGGCCGAGAAACCACGTGACCCCGGTTGTCCCTTCCACCAGGACAGTCAGCTGTTCTTCCTCGAGCTTGTCCACGATCTGAGCTCTGGTGCGGTGCAGCTCGAGATCATCGGCCTTGGTGGCCGTGTCGGCGCCGAGCGTGAAGATCAACCGATCATCGAGTAACTCATCCAGCACCTGGACATCCCCAGCCAGCTGCGCGGCCTGAAGTCGCCGTTCGGCTTCTCGTAAGTCATTCTCCATGGCCCATACCCTGCCAGCTCGGGGTCGGCCGAACCCGTCCGTTTCGCTGACAGCAGACCTACGCCCGCGGATTCCGGACCCGACACCACTGCGCCGTCGATGCTCTGGCCCTGAGTGTCTCCGCTTTCGTCCGCTGGAGTTCGCCTGCCCGGCCACTACGGCCGGGAAAATGCCGTGGACGGGCCCGTGCTCAGCGCGGGCGGGCCACGTTCTGGGGGAACTGTCCCTGTACGTTGCCGGCTGGGTCGTAGAGACCGACGAGGACGGTGTAGCCGCCCTCCGCGGCGTACCCGATACCGAGTCGGGTGCTGGCCTTCCACACCAACTGTGTGAAATGGCCCGTCGCCATGCTGAAACCGGGCTTGTCGAAGTCGTAGTCCTTGATCTCGTCGTACCACATCGTCGTGCCCATCCGGACAAAGGAGACAGCGTCCCAGCTGCCCTGTCCCCCGACGAGGTTCTCTCCGGCCCCGTTCTTGTAGGGGCAGCTGTGATCGATCGCCTTCTTGGCGGCGTAGTACTTCGCGCATTGCGTGGCCTGGTTGTTCAGGCTCTGGGTCGAGGTCATGGCCGGGGAGCCGTGCTCGGCCCGGTAGTTGTTGTGCAGGGTGAGCCCGGTCTGCGCGTAATCGCTCTGTCCGGCGGCAGGGCCCCCGCCGGTGACGAGCGCGGCGAGCATCACCGCGGCAACAACCGATACCGATCGACCGACACGCACGACAACCTCCCGAGTCAGAGCAGGACACAACAGAAACGAATCACACCGACCTCGGAACCTGTACGGCCGTGAGCGTTTCGGAATCAGGCGAGCATACCCGCGCTCGCTGCACTGCTCCGCGAATCCTCCGACACGCACTCGACCCGGCAGCAGGCAACCCGAGAAGGCGGTCCAGCAAAGGCCGGGCAGTAGTGTCCCGCTGACGCCTCGACGCGGCGGTTACCGTGCGAGCGGCCGACCATCGATGAACAGGAGATGCTCAACGGTCGGCCTTCCGTGGAAGGCCGACCGCATATCGCATGAGTGAAGCTCGAGTCCCGAGGCCGAACCGGCGAGAACTCAGAACGCGGCTTCGTCGAGTTCCATGATGTCGTTGTCGAGGTTGGCCAGGACAGCGCGAGTGGCGGTCAACTCCGGCAGGATGTTGCGGGCGAAGAACTGTGCCACGGCGACCTTGCCCTGGTAGAAGCTCTTGTCCGCGCCCTCGGCGCCCGCGTCGAGGGCCGCGCCCGCGACTTCGGCATGGCGCAGCAGCTGCCAGCCGATGAGCAGGTCGCCGACCGAGAGGAGGAAGCGGACCGAGCCGAGGCCCACCTTGTACAGCTCGTCGGGCTGCTCCTGAGCGCCCATGAGATGTCCGGTGAGGGTGGCGGCCATGGCCTGCACATCCTCGAGCGCGGTCGCGAGCAGTTTCCGCTCACCCTTGAGGCGGCCGTTGCCCGCCTCGGAGTCGATGAACTTCTGGATCTGGCCGGCGACGTGCGCCAGGGCCGCTCCGCGATCGCGAGCGATCTTGCGGAAGAAGAAATCCTGGGCCTGGATGGCGGTGGTGCCCTCGTACAGCGAGTCGATCTTGGCGTCCCGAATGTACTGCTCGATCGGGTAATCCTGCAGGAACCCGGAACCGCCCAGGGTCTGCAGCGATTCGGTCAGGTACTGATAGGCCCGCTCGGAGCCGACGCCCTTGACGATCGGCAGCAGCAGGTCGTTGACGCGGGCGGCGGTGTCGGCGTCCGCGCCGGAGACGGCGGCCGCGATATCGGCGTCCTGGTGGGCGGCGGTGTAGAGGTACACCGCGCGCAGGCCCTCCGCGTAGGCCTTCTGGGTGGCGAGGCTGCGGCGCACATCCGGGTGGTGGGTGATGCTGACGCGCGGCGCGGTCTTATCGCTCATCCGGGTCAGGTCGGCGCCCTGGACGCGCTCCTTGGCGTACTCCAGTGCGTTCAGGTAACCGGTCGACAGGGTCGCGATCGCCTTGGTGCCGACCATCATTCGCGCGTGCTCGATGACCTCGAACATCTGCGCGATGCCCTGGTGGACCTCGCCGACCAGCCAGCCCTGGGCCGGCACACCGTGGCCGCCGAAGGTGACCTCGCAGGTGGCCGAGACCTTCAGGCCCATCTTGTGCTCGACATTGGTGACGAAGACGCCGTTGCGCTCGCCCAGTTCGCCGGTCTCGTGGTCGAAGTGGAACTTCGGTACGAAGAACAGCGACAGACCCTTGGTGCCCGGGCCGGCGCCTTCGGGACGGGCCAGCACCAGGTGCATGATGTTCGGGAACAGGTCGTCGGAGTCGGCCGAGGTGATGAAGCGCTTCACGCCTTCGATATGCCAGGAGCCGTCCTCCTGCTGCACCGCCTTGGTGCGGCCGGCGCCCACATCCGAGCCGGCGTCGGGCTCGGTGAGCACCATGGTGGCGCCCCAGCCCTGCTCGACGGCGATCTTGGCCCACTTCTTCTGCTCTTCGGTGGCGTTGTTGTAGAAGATATTGGCGAAGCCGGCGCCGGCGGCGTACATGAAGGCCGCGGGCTGGGCGCCCAGCACCAGTTCGGCGATGGCCCAGTAGGCGGCGCGGGGGAATTCGATACCGCCGAGCTCGGGGTCGACGGAGTAGGAGTCCCAGCCGCCTTCCTGCAGGGTGCGGTAGCTCTTCTTGAACGATTCGGGGAGGGAGACGGTATGGGTCTCGGGGTCGAAGACCGGCGGGTTGCGGTCGGCGTCGGCGAAGGATTCGCCCAGCGGTCCCTCGGCCAGGCGACGGACCTCGTTCAGCATCTCCTTGACGGTGTCGGCGTCGAGGTCGCCGTACGCGCCGGACTCCAGGATGCTGCCCAGGCCGAGCACCTCGAAGAGGTTGAACTCCAGGTCGCGGACGTTGCTCTTGTAATGACCCATTGTGATACTCACTCTCCGTTGAGTCGGGTGCGGTCGGTGTTCATACCGTTCCCGCCCGTCGGTTGCCGTCGGGTAGCTGTCGGATAACGGCAGGCTACTCGCGGGTAACTTATTCATTATATTACCGGTGAGTAAGGCAGTCGGCAACGGCGTCGCGTCGCATTGTGATGCGCGGAACAGGCACGGCGCCCCGACCAGCGGTTTCGCCCCGATCTCGGTGGGCGGCGGACGAGGCTCGCGGACATAACGGCCTGGTCGACGCACCTCCGCCCGCGCGCGGGTACGCGGATCGCGGCGGGCTCGGGCCGTTAGGGTGGGGCGTGCGGATCGAGACGGACTCAGGGCCCGCGGAGGCCGAGGTCGATTACCCGGACATCCCGGCGTTTCTGCTGGTCTTCACCCATGGTGCGGGCGGCGGGGTGGACTCCGCCGACATCACGACGGTGCGTGATACCGCGCTGGCCGCCGGCGGGGTGGTGGCCCGGGTGCTACAGCCGTACCGGGTGGCCGGGCGGCGCGCCCCCGGCAGACCCGAGCCCCAGGATCGCGCGTGGGTCGACCTCATCGCCGCGTTGCGCGCGCAACTCGGGCCGGAGCTGCCCCTCGTGCAGGGTGGGCGCAGCAACGGCGCCCGGGTGGCGTGTCGGACCGCGGTCGAGGTGGGTGCGCGCGGGGTGGTCGCTCTCTCGTTTCCGCTGCATCCGCCCGGAAAGCCGGAAAAATCCCGCCGGGACGAACTGCTGGCCGCCGGCGATATCGAGGTGGTGGTCATCAATGGCGGAAGCGACCCGTTCGGGGTTCCCGATGCCGCCGATGCCGCCGAGGTACGGGTGATCCCGGGCCAGCCGCATTCCTTCCGGAAGGGCTTCGACGCCATCGCCGAAACCCTCGTGCCATGGTTCCGGCGGTGGGGTTCCTGACGTCGCGGTCGGGTGCGGCGTGGTGCCCCGGCTACTGCTCGGGCAGGGGTTTCCGTGCCACGACCAGGGCGTCGATCGCGTCCCCGCCCTCGGTCGGGCGCAGCACCTCCTGGGCCGTGTCGATATCGAGCCCGGAATCGGCACCGAGATCGGCCACCACGTCCTCCGGAGTGAACAGGATCGCCGGATCCTGGGGACCCCCGTAGCCCCGGTCCGGGTTCTCGCGGTGATGACCGAGCACCAGCAGCGTCCCCCCGGGGGCGAGTGCGGTCGCGGCCTGCCGGAGCAGACGCCGGCGCTCGGGAGCCGGGAGGTGTAGGAACACCAGCAGGATCAACTCCCACGGGCCGGCGAGATCGAGGGCGGGATCGGTCAGGTCGGCGCACTGCCAGGTGATCCGTTCCCGGATCGACCGCGCGAGGCGGGTCGCCACCGTGCGGCCCTTGTCGATGCCCACCTGCGAGAAGTCGACGCCGTGTACCCGCCACCCGTGCGTGGCCAGCCACAATGCGTTCCGGCCCTCGCCACAGGCCAGATCGAGTGCGCGGGGCAGTTCCGGTACCTCCCCGTCGGGGCCGGGCAGACGTGGTACGCGCCGGTCCAGACCGTGTACGAACTCCACCACCGTGTTGTTCGGGGGTGCGCCCCACACCAGTTCGCTCTGCACGTAGCGCGCATCCCATTCGGCCGCCTTCATACGGCCAAGTGTATGGAGGCGGCCGGGCGGCCGGGGGCGGTCAGGCCGCTGCGGGTTCGGGTAGCCAGCGCACCGGGGTGGTTTCGCGGATGTGGATCAGCGCGTCGAAGGCCTCGCGCAGTGATTCCACCCGGAAGCGGGCTTCTTCGTCGCGGGCCGGGTCGTACACGCCGCTGATCACCCGCAGGCGGGCAGGCGCGGCGGCCCAGGACCGGACCGCCGCGGGCGCGCCGTCGCCGAGATCGACGAACCAGGCGGGCAGGTCCACGCTGCCGAGGGTGGCGTCGAGCAGATCGGGCAGCGGATCGGGCGCCTGGGCCACACCGAGGTCGCCGTGGTGGAAACCGATAGCCACCGACAGGTACGCCGAACCGAAATACGAGCGCAGCCGGGCGCCCTCGGTGCGCATCGGCGCCGCGGCACCGGCACCGGCACCGGCACCGGCGCCGACACCGGGCGCGGTCGCCGCCGTGTGCGCTGTCCCGTCCCAGTACACGATCCGGGCGCCGGTCCGTGCGTGATGATCGATCAGAGTCCGGGCCGGGTCGGGGTCGCCGCCGCCGAAGCCGCCCCGGCCCGCCACACTGCGCTCGTGGAAATCGACGATCGAGCGCAGCAGTTCCAGCGCGCTGGTGAGTTCGGCCGCAGCGTCGGTATCGGCCGGCCGGGGCAGCGACTCCACCAGGCCGAATGCGGCGCGGGCGTCTTCGGCGAACGGGCGTCCGGGATGGATACCCTGGTGGCGTTGTACGTGCTCGTCGATCCGGTGCGCGGTGCGGATCGGCGCCAGATGTGATTCCAGTTCCGCGAGCCGGCCGGGCGCCCAGCGACGCACCCGGGCGAGCACTTCGTCGTAGTCGGACGGTTCGGCCGCCGGTGGCTGCACGCCGATGACGCCGACCGGGTCGTCGGGGTGGGCCAGGTTGTAGGCGCGGATCCATTCGAGAGTGGCGACGGTTTCGCTTGTGCGCAGCGGCCGCCAGGCGCCGGCGAGGGCCCGGTGGGCATCGCCCGCGCCGGTGCGGACATAGGCGTCGAGGTGCGCGCCGGACCGGGCGTTGTCCTGGAGGGCCAGCGTCCGGAAACCGTGGTGAGTGACCAGTACCCGGAAGATCCGGTCCCGGACGCCGTAGGTCTGCCGGGAGAACCGGGTGGATTCGCCGAGTCCGATCACCGTGGCCGCGGCCAGGCGGTCGGTCAATCTCCGCAGGTCCGATCCGGTGTCGGCGGGGTCGGTGCCGAGTATGGGCTGCGCCGCGCCGCGCAGCCACTCGTGCACTGCGTCGATGGCGTCGGTCGGGTTCGAGGTGGTCACGAGGGGCTCCTGAGGTCTCGGTGGAGTATCGCGAACCAGCCTCATACCTGAACTATTGTTCATGTCAAGTCCGGTATCCGGATCGAACCGGGACTCTCACAGCTGTGTGCGCATCAGGACCACGTTGTACTGGTTGTGCACCGTGGTGAGGAAGTAGAGATCGTCTCCGGTCTGGTAGGGGAAGATCGACGGTGCGTATGCCGTGGGTAATTCACGAGTATCGATCAATACCCGCGGTTCGCTCCACGGCCCGGCCGGGGACGGCGCGGTTCGCATCACCACCGAGTTGAAGGGGTCGGTGGTGAGCGAGACGAATTGCCCGAGGTGGTCGTTCCACATCACCGACAGTTCCCCCACACCGTGCATGATCGGCTGTGCGACATTCACGTCGCGTTTCCAGGCACCGCCGTCCCAGTATTCGTAGGCGGCCAGATTCTGGATTTCCGGCTCGCGGACCCGCGAGATATAGGCGGGATTGTCGCGCCCTGACGGGGTGCCGTAGACGTAGACGAAACCGCCGTCTCTCACGAAGGCGTTCATCTGGAAATTCCGGTTCGCGCCCTCGTTGGGCCGGCGGGTGAAGGCGAGGTCGGCCCAGGTTTCACCGTTATCCGCCGACGCGGCCAGCCCGGAGTAATTGGTGGTCCATTCTCCGGGGGTGTCCCACGTTTTCACCGACATCAGGCTCATGTACTGGACGCCGCCCACCGAGATGCCGGCCGTCGGAATGCGGCTGATTTCCAGCAGTGGGATCTTGGGGCTGGGGATCAAGTCTCTGGCCTGGCCGAACACATCCCGGACGACACTGTCGAAGAAGATCCCTTGGCGCGGATCCTGGGTATGGCTGCGCACGAGTACATTACTGCGCCAGGCCCACATACTTCCCGCGAGAAGATTGGGGAAACCGACCCCGGCGGTATCGCCGAAGGCGGTCAGCATTTCCCCGTGCCCGTTGTCCCACATGATGCCCAGATCGGTGCCGAGCATGTTGTAGTTGTGGGTGCCGTTCGGGCTCGCCATACCGGTCACCTGGAAAACGGCCCGAGTGGCTCCGTGCAACTGGGGGAGACCGTTGGTGCCGTTGAGTACGGGAATCGGATTGATGGCGTTGGGATTCGCCGTGGCCGGTGCGGTGACTGCGATCAGTGCAGCCGATGCGCCCGCCAGCACAGAAATAAGTATCGAGCGGGTTCTCTTCAAGTCCGTCGGACCTCCGGGTCATGTCAAAGACACCGCGCGCATATGCGCGGCGTCTCGATGGATACACGGAACATTTCGACTGGCTGGCAGAACTCGGGTCATGCTATCAGTGCATCAATCCTGATCAGACGCATTGTGGGCGGTTCTGCGCCGGTGTCATCGGTGGCCCGGCGGCGGCATTGTCCGGCTTTCGGTGAGGTGGTCGCGGGATTTCGGTTACCGGGCGACATAGACCGCTCCATGGTCTAATCGAAAGTTAACCGCGGATTTCAGCGGGAGACTTCAGTGAGGAAGCGGAGGACGCATGCTGCCAGCCGGAATGGACCCGCGCACACCGGTGCTCGTCGGCGTCGGACAGGTTGTGCACCGATCCGGTGAACCGGGCCTGCCCGGACCCGTCGAACTGGCGGCCGAATCACTGCGCCGGGCCGGCGCGGACAGCGGGACCGGGGACGCGCTGCTGCGTTCGGCGGATGTGATCGCCTCGGTGGCCCCGGTGAGTCGCCAGTACGCCGACCTGGGTGCGCTCGTCGCCGCCGACCTGGGTGCCTCGCCGAAGCGGACGCTGCAATCGGCCCCTTACGGCGGGGACGCCCCGCAACGGCTGCTCAACCTGCTGGCCCGCGAGATCGCCGAGGGCCGGTCGGATATCGCCTTGCTCTGCGGGGCGGAATCGGTCGCCTCGTGGAATGTGGCGAAACGGTCCGGGGCCGATCCGGGCTGGCCGGAGCAGGACGAGAACGCCCGCCCCGACCAGATCGTCGGCGCCGACGACGCGCCCAACACCGAAATGGAGCTCGCGGCCGGATTGTGGGGCCCGATCTATGTGTACGCGCTGATGGAATCCGCCATGCGCAATCGGCTCGGCCTCGACGAGCAGACCCATCTGGCCCGGATCGGCGGGCTGTGGTCACGCTTCTCCGCGGTGGCGGCGCGCAACCCGTACGCGTGGCTGCCCCGCGAACGCGATGTGAGTGAACTGATCACCACCGGACCGGACAACCGGATGGTCTCCACCCCGTATCCGAAGCTGCTGATGGCGAACCTGACGGTCGATCAGGGCGCGGCGCTGATCCTGTGCAGCGCCGCGGCGGCGGACGCGGCCGGGGTGCCCCGGGATCTGTGGGTGTTCCCGCACGGCGGCGCCACCGCCACCGACACCTGGTTCCTCTCCGAACGCACGGATATGGCCGCGTCCCCGGCCATCGCCGCGGCCGGCCGGGCGGCGCTGGGCGGCGCGGGCGTCGGCATCGACGATATCGCCCATATCGACCTGTACTCGTGCTTCCCGGTGGCCGTGCAGGTGGGCGCCGCGGCGCTGGGACTGTGCATCGACGATCCGGCGCGTCCCCTGACCGTGACCGGCGGCCTGACGTTCGGCGGCGGCCCCGGCAACAACTACACCACCCACGGCATCGCCACCATGGCCGAGATCCTGCGGCGCAATCCCGGCGACTACGGCCTGACCACCGCGCTCGGCTGGTACATCACCAAACACGGGGTAGGGGTCTACTCGGCGAAGCCGCCCGCCCAGTTGTTCCACCCGGTGGAGGCCGAAGTGCCGGTCGCCCGGCGGGAGACCGCGCCCGGCTACACCGGTCCGGCGGTGATCGAGGCCTACACGGTTCCGTATCGCAAGGGCGGTGCGGGGGACGAGCCCGAAGCCGTTGTGGTGAGTGCGCTGAACCCCGCCGGTGCCCGCATACTTGTCCGGGCGACGGACAGCGAGACCATCGCGGCGGTCACCGCGGCCGACCGCTTGGGCGCCGCCATCGAGATCACCGCCGTCGACCGTTTCATTCTGCGTAGCGAGAGGACCGCCTGATGACCGAGACCGTGCTCCTGGACCGGTGCGACGCGATAACCGTGCTCACGGTGAACCGGCCCGCGGCGCGTAACGCCATCGATCTGGCCACCGCGAAGGCGATCGAGGCGGCACTCGACGAGTTCGAGGCCGATGATTCGGCCCGGGTCCTCGTGTTCACCGGCGCCGAGGGGACCTTCAGCGCCGGAATGGATCTCATCGCCATGACGCGCGGTGAGGTGCCGGTGACCGAGCGCCGCGGCCCGCTCGGGATCGCCTCCAAGCCACCGGCGAAACCGATGATCGCCGCGGTCGAGGGTTTCGCGCTGGCCGGCGGATTCGAACTGGCTCTCTCCGGTGACCTGATCGTCGCCGCCCGCGACGCGAAATTCGGTCTACCGGAGGTGAAACGCGGTCTGGTCGCGGCGGCCGGGGGCGTCATGCGGCTGACCCAGCGGTTGCCGCGCAGTATCGCCGCCGAACTGGCCCTCACCGGTGGGCGGATCAGCGCCGAACGTCTCTACCAGCTGGGTCTGGTCAACCGGGTGACCGAACCGGGTGAGGCGCTGGAGGTCGCATTGGAACTGGCCGGTGAGATCGCCGCCGCCGCCCCGCTGGCGGTGGCCGCGAGTAAGCGGATCATCGACGAGACCCCGGACTGGACCGCGGCGGAGGGCTTCGCCAAACAGGGTGAGATCGCCCTGCCCGCCCTGGTTTCCAAAGACGCGGCCGAAGGCGCGCTGGCCTTCGCGGAGAAACGCGATCCGGTCTGGCAGGGACGCTGAGGCTCGGATTCGGACCGGGCCGCCGTACGGGCCGGCCCGGTCGGCGCGCGGCTGCCCGGGTATGCCGGGTCCTGGTTCCTCCGGGCGCACCGACCATGGACGTTGATGACGGCGTGTCCAGCCGACCGAGGCGAAGACCTCCCGGGGGGCCCACCACTCCGGGAACGTCCTCGGCTACGCGGCATCGTCGCGCAGAGTGGGTAGCCAGTCCAGGAGTACCCGGGCGCAGCCTTCGGGGTCGTCGTAGAAGGGGGTGTGGCCGCTGCCCGCGAGCGTGATGTGCCGGGCTGCCGGCAGTACTTCCCGGGCCCGCCTGCTCTGGGTGGCGTAGGTGAGCAGGATGTCGCGGTTCCCCCAGGCGATCGTCACGGGGACCTCGGCGAGCGCGGCGGGGTCGTGCAGCCGCGCGTCGGTGAACGAGTCCAGGGCCGGGGAGAAACCCAGGGAGTCGATCGCACCGCGCGCGGTGTCCAGCGCGACCTGGGCGCTGACGGCCCACGGTTTACCGAAGACCAGGCCCAGGAAGGCCGTCCGGCCGGCCGGAGTACCGAGCACCTTGGGCATGGCCGGGCCGAGGAGGCGACCGAGTTTTTTGGACCGGCCCAGCGACTGCTGGCACCAGATCCGGCCGGCGGTGTCCCAGAAGAAGATCGGGGAGAAAGCGGTGACCGAGCGGGCCAGACCGCGGGCTGCCAGATTCAACGAGATGCCGCCGCCCATCGAATTGCCCGCCAGATGGGGTCGCTCGAGGCCTTGTTCGGCCAGGAAGCCGGCGAGTGCCTCGGTGAGCGTGTCCACGGTGGTGCGCGGGAGCGGGGCGGAACCGCCGAAGCCGGGCAGATCCACCGCGATCACCTCGTAGTGGGCGGCCAGGGCGCCGATGACCGGTTCCCAGACCTGCCACCTGCTGCCGACACCGTGGACCAGCACCAGTGGTTCACCGTGGCCTTCGCGATGGTGCTCGAGGATCGTCATGTTCGCCGCTCTCCGATCGGGACGCGATTCCGGGTCTCAGCCTAACAGCAGGCGCGGGCCTTCAGTTGGCTCCGCGCGGGCGCGCGGGCCCTGGGAAGACACGGCTCGGTCAGCCCCTGAAGGGGTCCGCTGCTGTGAATCACAGGCGAATTCCGGCCCCGGGTTGCACGCCGTATGTGAGTGCGACTACACACATGCGTGGACGTCGGCGGGTGGCCGCGGGTGCTGTTCCCCGGCCGACACGGCGTCCGTGCGATACATCTGAGAGAGGAACCCGGTGCGGAAGACCCTGATTGCCGCGACTTTCGTTATTTTGCCGCTGTTCGCGGCGGCCTGCGGTAGCGATACCGACTCCGCGCCGGCGCTGACCGAAGCGGACATGTCCAAATCCCTGCAGGAAAAGGGACTCCAGGACCCCGCTTTCGCCGACTGCGCCGCGAAACTGTACATCGACGAAGGCATTTCGCAGGACGGCCTGCGGACCATGGTCAGTGACAAATTCGATACCCGCATGGCGGATCCGGAAACTCTGGGCATGAGCACGGAGGACGCCGACAAAGCGCGGGCAGCGACCAACAAAATCATCTCCGAATGCCTCGGTAAGGGTCAGTAGCAGTTGTGCGGAAATGATTCTCGCTGAGCGCAATACTGCTTTCGGGAATCACTTCCCAGCAGCATGCCTGCATGACACCACAGAATCCGCCCTTCGCCGCGGCCCGTACGGCCGCGGTGATAGGCGCCGACCCGGCGGGCGTCACCGCCGCGCTGGGGTTGCTCGACGCCGGATTCGACGTCGCCCTCTACAGCGATCGTGACCAGAACGCGTTGCGCAATCGAACCCGGCCGGGTGCGCGGGCCGTCGCGGTGGCTCCGCAGCCGACGGGGCCGGCCGGAAGCGGTCGCCGTCCGGGCCGGGCGGCGCGGCCGGCCGGCCGTATCGCCTTCGACGGGTATGTCGGCGTCACGGTCGACAGTTCGTTCGAGACCTCGGGGCGGATCACCTCCTTCGTGGAGCGCGGCGGTGCCTTCCTGGTGGAATCGGTGACCCCGGAATCGCTGGGTGCGATCGCCGCGTCCACCGATCTCACCCTGGTCGCCGCCGGTCGCGGCCGCCTGGCCGGGTATTTCCCGGCCGCCGCGGACCGTCCCGTGCACCGGGGCTCGCCACGGTCCCTGCAGGGGCTCTACGTACTCACCCGGACCACCGGTTCCGATCGCGTCGAGCCGAACCCTCCCGCCGCGGGGCCGAGAATGGTGCACTGAGAGCACAGCACCAGTCGAGTCCGGCCCGAGCCGGAGACAGGAGGCTCCGGCATGTCCGTGGCAGTCGTGGTCGGTAATCCGAAACCGGTATCCCGAACCCTCTCCGCGGCCGTGGGCCTCGCCACGGCACTGCGCCCGGATGCCGAGCCGGCGGTCATCGACCTGGTCGAGTTCGGGCCCGGCCTGCTGAGCTGGGGCGATCCCGCCGTCACCGAGGCCGCCCGCACCGTCGCCGCCGCCGAGCTGGTCGTCTTCGCCAGCCCCACGTTCAAGGCCACCTACACCGGTCTGCTGAAACTCTTCCTGGAACAGTTCGACGGCGGCACCGGCCTGGCCGGAGTGCTGGGCGTGCCCTTGATGCTGGGTGCCGGTCCCGCGCACGCGCTCGCCCCCGACCTGCTGCTCAAACCGGTCCTGGTGGAACTCGGCGCGACCACGGCCCTGCCCGGGTTGTATCTGTCCGACCGGACTTTTGCCGAGGACGGCGTCCTGGACGCCTACGCCGAGCGATGGCGCCCCGTGGCGCAGGCGTTGTCGGCCACGTCGACCCATTCGAAGTGAAGGGCTGATCATGAACGATGTCTTCGAAACCCCCGCCGACGGAACCGGCCTGCGTCGCGCCTTCGCCAACTTCCCGAGCGGGGTCGTCGCGGTCTGCGCCGAGGTCGACGGGAAACCGGTCGGCCTGGCGGTCAGCACCTTCGTCCCGGTCTCCCTGGATCCCCCGCTGGTGTCGTTCTGCATCCAGAACAGCTCTTCGACGTGGCCCAAGCTGGTCGACGCCGGCTATCTCGGCCTGAGTCTGCTCGGCACCGACCAGCAGGACGCGGCGCGTTCGCTCAGCTCCCGGACCGGGGACCGCTTCCGCGATCTCGAGCTGCACGAGGGTACCGGTGAGGCGGTGTTCATCCAGGGCGCCTCGGTATGGATCGAGGGGTCGCCCGAAGCGCACGTACCGGCCGGCGACCACACCGTGGTGATCCTGCGGATCAACCGGCTGGCCATCCACCCCGACCGCGACCCCCTCGTCTTCCACGGCTCGCGGTTCCGCCTGCTGCACGCCAGCTGACCGGCACGGCCGCGGCGGTGCGCCCGCCGTCGGACGGCCGCGCGCCGCGCACGCGAATATCCGGCGGCGAAACCGGCGGCAATTCGCTGGAGGAGTGCGCCCGGCTTTGCGAGAGTAGCGGGATGTCACAGTTCACCAGCGAGCCGCCGGCGTGCTTCGATTCCTTCGACGGAACCCGCATCTATTACCGGCGGATGGGGTCCGGCTCGCCGGTGATCATGATCCACGGGTCCGGCGGCGGTCTGCACTCGTGGCAGCCGGTGGCCGAACACCTGGCGGACCGGTTCGAGTTGTGGCTGCCGGCCCGCCGCGGCTACGCGCCGAGCGGGCCCGGCCACGCCCCCAAGCACTACGCCGACGAGGTGAGTGATCTCGGGGTGATCATCGATATGATCGGCCGCCCCGCCCACCTGGTGGGGATGTCCTACGGCGCCACAGTCGCCCTGCACGCCGCCGCGTCCGGACTTCCGGTCCGCTCGCTGGCGCTGTGGGAGCCCCCGCTGTACGCGGCGGGCGCGGAGCTGGCCCCGGTCCTGACCCGGTTCGAGGAACTCACCGCGACCGGCCAGCGCGGCCGCGCGGTCCGGCTGCTGGCGGAGAAGGTGGCCCGGGTGCCGGCGGCGCTGCTGGAGGCCGCGGGGGAAACCGAACCGGACGAGAACGAGCCCGACGACTCCTACGGCTGGAGCCGCGATCTCGAGTCGATGATCGCCGATACCACCTATCTCGAACGCTGGTCGAGCCTCACCACCCCGGTGTTGCTGATGCGCGGTGCCGATACCTGGCAGCCGATGCCGGAAACCGTCGAACGCCTGGCCTCGGGCATGCCGCACGCGCGAATCGTCACGTTTCCCGGGCAGACCCATTTCGCGCCGTCGACGAGCCCCGAGGCCGTGGCGAGCACTCTCGCGGAATTCCTGTACTAGATCCGCAGGACCGCCGCGAGCTCGGGGCACAGCACATCCACGCTGGTTCCCAGTACCCAGCCTTCCTGGAAACCGGCCGGGACGCCCGCGTCGCCCAGCTGCCGGCGGGCGGTGCGGCTGCCGTCCGCGGTGGGGTTCGCGCGCAGCGTCCCGCAGGCCTGTGCGCCCAGGGCCGCGGCATCGGGGCGATCGGCACCCAGGACGGCCAGCCTGGCGTGCAGTACCGACTCCGGTGATATGCCGGGGGCCGGGACGGCCTGGGCCGCGGCCCCCGAGACGGTGCCGGCGACGGTCAGCGCGATTCCGGAAAGCACGGCGAAGGCACCGGCGGACAGATATTTCAGCAAAATGATCTCCTCTATTCGTGAAACCGGGACCGCCCGGGAATTCGGGTCGTCACGGTGTATGGCCCCGGCCCCGTTCGGCCGGCCGGGCGCCTTTCACGAATCACATCATTCCCCAGTGGTGACGAATCCGAACGCATTGCGCGGGAATGGCCCTCGTGCGTCGATGCCGTGACCTGATGGGGTCACTCCGGGGGGTGTGCGTTCGCGGGTGCCTCGGCCATCAGCAGCGGTGAGTCGTTCATCGGCGCCTCATCGATGTATTCCAGCCGAGGGTGTAGGCCGGCCAGTGCGGCCGGATCGTCGACCCGCAGTGGAACCGGGTGTCGTACTTGGGCGACAGCTTGTTCGGGTGTGGACGACCGCCGGCGGTCGTGGCCGCTGGCGGACCTGCCCGGCGGAAACATCTCGCCGACCGAGGATCTCATCGAGATGTTGCGCGTGTCGACGCCGCCTACGACGAGTTTCGGCGGCTCGGTCTCGCCGGTCAGAAAGGCCAGTCGGCGTTCCTGCCCCGCTCCAGCAATGGGATCGTGTCGAAGCCCTTGTCCGTCAGCCCGCCGAAGGTATGCCGGTTCGGCCCACCCGCAGCGTGGCCATACCGATATCCCGCCAGGTTCCAGGTGTACAGCGGCACCGACGCAGGCAGCGCGCCCCCCGGGTCGCCACCCCCGCCGGCCTGCTCGTCGGTGAGGATCACCACCCGGTCGTGCCGGTCGAACGTGGCCTGAACTGCGCCTGCCGTCGCGGTGCCGTTGCCGATGAAGTAGCCGTCACGCTGCCACCGGTCGATCGCCCGCAGCAGGGACTCGCCCGGCTGGAGCTCGAACCGCATCCCGTGGTCGGAGTAGGAGATGGTGTCGGTGCTGTGGCAGCGGCGGGCCAGGGCCAGCCCGAATACCACCGCTGCATCCCACCGTTTCAGGGAGCCGTCCTTGGAGAACCCTGCGTTCATCGAACCCGAGGTGTCGATGAGGATCAGAGTCCGGCCCGACAGCGCCGGGATATTCGCCACCGCCGCGTCGAGCGCCAGCTCCAGCGGATAGCTCCACCGCAGCGACGGGGCCGCGCGGTAGGCGGACAGGAACCGCATCGGCAGCTGCCGGGACTTCGCCACCTGCTCCGGATCCGACAGCCGAGCAGCGACCTTCGCGGCCACCGCGTCGGAGACCCCGGCCTGATCGAAGTTGCGGAGATTCCGCAGCAATGCCATGTACCCCATCGACGGGATGATCGACTCCCACAGATCCTTCGTCCACGGCCCGTTCACCAGGGACGGCACAGCCTCCCAGGTGACCCCGGCCGCGGACAAACGCTCGGCGAGGGAGCCGGTCTTCGCCAGGCTCCGGATCTCGTCCGGTCCCAGGGCCCGCAGGCGCGCGTTCGCCCTCAGTACGCCGAGCTCCTCGGGAATCGTCAACCCTTCGATCCCTATGCGCGCCTCGATGGCGTACTTGAAAAGCGCCGACTGCCCCTCCGACCGCGGGTCGACATGCGCCAGCTGCACGACGTCGGCGAACCGCACCCCGCGCGACTCGCTGTCCCACTTCAGGTAGGTGCGCTGGTTGTAGAGCCGGGCAGCGGCGTCGGCGACGCCACGCTTCACGGCCATGGGGAGCCTACGGCCGTAGTGGGTGTGCCAGTAGCTGATGAATTCACCGGGCTCGTCGGCGCGCTGGAGTATCGAAGCGATGAGCGCACGCGATCCGGGCTGCCCGGCCGCCAGCGAGGCCTTCGTGCCCTCGGCTGCCAGGACCAGGGAAGCGGACCGCAGGTTGGCCTCGCCCCGTAGCCAGCGCGCGAAACGGGTGAGCCAGTCGAAGTCGGTAACTGCGATCTGGCGGACCAGCTCGGAGAACCGGGAATCTCGGTTGCCGGCGGCCTCATAGAAGGTGCTCTCGCCGACCATGTTGGTGACCGCGAGAAGGAATAGTTCGGACTGTGCGTCCCGCGCGTACCCGGGTTCGCCTTCGTAGGTGGTGCCGGTTGCGGTGGAATCTGTCCGGATCGGAACATGTCCCACAGGGCGGGCGGTGCTCACGTTGAACTTTGCCATGCTGTTCCCCTCGTGGAGGAGAGTACAACTTCAGGGGCTCGCGCGTGTGGGCCCTGAGAAATAGTTGGTGAAGGACTTGTTCGATTGCTCTACCGACTGAGCTACAGGAGCAAGCTCCTGGCTGGACTCGAACCAGCGACACATCAACTAAGAAGTAACCCTCACCTGCGCAACAGGTCCCTACGCGAGGTGTGAATCGCCCGAGAAACAGACGGCAGAAGTAACGTTGGCGTCCTGGGCCGCTAGACGACAGGAGGCAAGCCTCCCGGCGGGATTCGAACCCGCGTTACCCCTTGAGCAGAGGAAGTAACTCCCACCTACGCAACGGGCGATACGCACTCTGAAGTTGTGCTCCCGAGAAAATAGTAGCCCGAGGTACGGATCTCATCCCAGAGATGGAGTAGCCCCGGATCTTCGCAGCGGAAGTAGGTCCAATGTAGCGCTTACCGCCGGGATCCCGAGCCAGTTCTGGGGAGCGTCAGTTACCGCCGATTTATGGCACTGCCTGCCAATATGCTGGCAGAAGAAAGCCCGTCCCCTCGAAGCGCCTTCGCGATGGCCGACCTACCGTCCCACCAGATCGGTGATTCAGGCTCCGCCGAGGACGAGTGCAATCGTCACCAATGCCGTGATCACTGCCGGTCCCGAGCCCGTCCGAACAGGGTGACGGCCAGCCGTCGATAACACCGCCTCTCCGTGCGGGGTGGGGTGAGGTGCCGTTGCGCGCGAGGATGAAGCCGATTCAGTCGACGGCCGGGAGGTCTGGGCATCGGGCCGGGTTCGACGCCGCCGGTGCCGAACAAGATATCGACGGCGGCCGTGGCCAGGCTGTTTCGGACGCATCTGGAGGTTTACTCATTGGCGTAGCCGGCATGCGACGGCTGTACCGGAAAAGTCGACGAGATGGCCGCGGTGGCCACGACGTCGCCGCTGTGCGGATAACTGGTCATGAGCCCGAACGCTTTGGAGTTCCGTCCACTTCGACGGATTCGGCAATCAGCGCATCGGTTGGGGACCACGGTGTTGTGCCCGCGCTGCAGTTATCGGGTCCACCCTGGTCCGTGTGGGCTTTCGGTGGAGCCGGTGACGGGAATCGAACCCGCGCCGTCTGCTTGGGAAGCAGAAGTTCTGCCATTGAACTACACCGGCATGCGCCCACAGGCGCGAAGGGCAGCTTAGCAGAGGCCGGGCCGGAGCTCTAAATCTTCCGGTTCACGCTCCGGCCGTCCGCACTCTCTGGGTCAGCGTTCGGACCAGACGCCGAGCTGGTTGCCGCTCGGGTCGGTGAAGTGGAAGCGGCGGCCGCCCGGGAAGTCGAAGGGGCCTTCGGTGACCGTGCCACCGGCCGCTCCGACGCCGCGGAGGGTGGTGTCGAGGTCGTCGGAGTACATCAGGACCAGGGGGCCGGCACCGGTGCCGGCCTCGTCGGAGACGGCAAGCCCGCCCGCTTCCCCGTCGGAACCGTCGAAGCGGCGGATACCGGCGTAGGTGGGCCCGTAGTCGTTGAACTCCCAGCCGAACGCCGACCGGTAGAAGGTCTTGGCGGCGTCGAGGTCGGTGACGGCGAGTTCGATGTAGTCGATGCCGTGATGGGTGTGCGCGCTCGTCTCGGACATGGGCGTACCTCCTGATTCGCTGCGGGTTCACCGGGCGGTGGATGGGCTCCGCCCGACGGGTGGAGTATGCCCGGGGGCGGTGACAGGAAACTGGACCGCGCGGACCGGGGGGCTCGCCTCGCGGGGCGGTCGCTACGCTCGTGGCGTGCTGCTTTCCGATCGTGACATCCGGGCGGAGTTCGCCGCCGGACGGCTCGGGCTCGAACCGTTCGAGGACAACCTGGTTCAGCCGTCCAGCATCGATGTGCGGCTGGACCGGATGTTCCGGGTCTTCAACAACACTCGCTACACACATATCGACCCGGCGCAGCGCCAGGACGAGCTGACGAGCCTGGTGGAGCCCGCCGAGGGGGAGCCGTTCGTGCTGCATCCGGGTGAGTTCGTGCTCGGGTCCACCCTGGAGGTGTGCACCCTGCCCGACGATCTGGCCGGGCGGCTGGAGGGCAAGTCGAGCCTGGGACGGCTGGGGCTGCTCACGCATTCGACGGCCGGTTTCATCGACCCCGGCTTCAGTGGGCACATCACCCTGGAGCTGTCGAATGTGGCGAATCTGCCGATCACCCTGTGGCCGGGGATGAAGATCGGGCAGCTGTGCCTGTTCCGGTTGACCAGTCCTGCCGAGAACCCGTACGGCAGCGCGGGCGCCGGGTCGAAGTATCAGGGGCAGCGCGGGCCGACGCCGTCGCGGGCGTACCTGAACTTCCCGACGCCGAGCCGGTGAGGATGCTGCGGGTCCGTCCGTGAGGTCGGCGGGCCCGTGACGGAGTCCCGGGCGATCGGGGGCGGCGTCACTGTGCCCGCCGAGCCCGTGCCGGAGCCACTCCGGGCGCGGATCGCCCGTGGGGAGTGCGAGACGTGGCCGATCAGCTCACGCGGCCGGTCGCCGGCCTTCGTCACGAACGCCGAGCGCGCCATGGTGATGCTGCTCGACGGCGCGGGGATGGGGGCGAGACGTGCGGGCGGATCCGGGGGTCGAGGGCTGGAGCGAGGGGTCCGTGCTCGTCGCCACGGGGGCCTGGCCACCGGACGCGCACCGGGTGGCCGATCACTGAGCCGATGCCGCTACGGGTGGTCCGCGCGCGGTCCGAGCACGAGGTCGGTGGTGCGGGCCAGCACCTCCGCGCGGTCGGTGCCGTCGAGCGGATCGGCGGCCAGGAAGTGCATACCGATCCGCGCGCAGAAGGCGAGCAGGCTGCGGGCCTCGACTTCCACGGGATCGGTGAAATAGGTGCCGATCATTTCGCGCAGTAAGGCCATGCGCTGGTTGTCCACCCGGCGCAGGCGGGCCGCGACCTCGTCGTCGCGCCGGGCCCAGTCGCGCACGGCGAGGTCGATGGGCAGGAGTTCGGGGGAGAGGGTGAGTGCGCCGGCCCGCTGGATCCTGGCCCGGGCGTCGCCACCTTCGCGCGCGACACTTTCCAGTACATCGTCGATGCTGCGCCGCTCCCAGGTGTCCAGCATCGCCTCGAGCAGCGCGTTGCGGTCGGCGAAGTACCCGTAGAAGCCGCCCTTGGTCACGCCGAGCGATTTCGCGAGCGCTTCGACGCGGACGGCATCGGGGCCGCCCCGGGCCAGGGTGCGTAACCCTTCGTCGATCCAGCCGGCGCTCGTCGTCCGTACCGCGCCCATGTGTCTCCCTTCACGCACCGCGATCTATACGCCACCGTATATTCGCGCTACTGTTTATATACGCCAGCGTATAACAGGAAGTGGGTGTCGAAGATGACCGAGAATTCCGAGCTTCGCCCGACCGCCGAGCCGGTCGCCCGCCGGCAGCACGAGATCGGCGAATCGGTCCGGGCGCACAGCGGTATGGCGGTATACGACTACGCCGACCAGTTCACGATCGATACGCCGCCCGGCGCGGCCGCGACGCCGGAAGAATGGGCACGCACCGCTCTCGGCGACGTGGCCGGCGCGCGGGGGCAGTTCGTCTGGCGGGTCGTGCTGGGGCTGCGGCTGCGGCGCCGATCGTCGGCCGGACAGGTGGCCGGCTGGCCGATCGTCGAACGCGGGGCCACCTGGATCACTCTCGGCGCCCGATCGTGGCTGATCAGCGGGCGTCTGGTGCTCGAACTCAGCGACGGGACCGCGTCGGTGGCCACCTTCGTCCACTACGAACGCCGGCTGGGTGAACGGATCTGGGCCGCTGTCTCCCCGGGGCATCGGCGTTTCGCGCCGGTCCTGCTCACCGAGGCATCACGGATCCTGTCCCCGCGATGAGGACGTGGCCCCTCCGGGCTCGGCGGCCGGGTCACGGGTAACTGTCCGGCGCTGCTTCCGCGGCGCCACCGGCCAGCAACGCGGCGGTGATCACCGAGGACAGCGGGGGCAGCAGGCCGTCGCGTTCCGGCGGTACGACCCAGTTGCACCCTTCGCGGTTCCAGCGGCCCAGCCCGGTGGGCAGCATGACGGCGCTCCCCACGCCCGGGATGTCGATATCGATGCGCTGCAACATCTCCACCACCTCCGGATCCGGCCGCCGGTCCGGATAGGCAAGGAAGCTCCAGCGAATCTGGCGGGCGAGCATGGGGACTCGGATCTCCCGGGAATCCAGCAGGTCGCGTACGGCTTTCGCGCGCTCGATCGGTAGGTGGACGACGCAGGCCCGGCTGGTGATCGGCAGCATGACGAAACCGCCGCGCTCGGTGGCCGGTAACCCGAATGCGTGGCGATAGTACGCGGCCCAGTCGTCGACCGTTCTGAGCTTTTCCACGTTCACGGTGAACCCCTTGCCTCCTGCTGCCGAGCCTCCCTGGCGTGCCGAGCCACGGCCTGTGCCGGTCTCGCCGACCTGTCTTTCCAGGATCTCGTCCGCACCGGCGCGCCGGAAGCGCCTACACGCTCCCGTTCCACTGCCCTTGCGCTGCCCTTGCCCGTAGTGGCGGGATTCCTTGTGGTTGCAGTCACATTCGGCTCGTACCCTGGAGAAGGCAATCGTTCGGAAAGGGTGACAACGTGGTCGGCCAGTGGTCTGGAAGGGAGGCCCGGGCGCTTCGCGAGGCCAAGCGGATGAGTATCCGGGAGTTCGCGGCACATCTGGGTGTGCACGAACGACTGGTGTCCAAATGGGAGGCCGGGGGCGAACGGGTGCATCCGCGTCCGGTCAATCAGGCTGCCCTGGATACCTGTCTGGCCCGCTCCGACGATGTCGAACGGAGCCGGTTCGCGGCGTTGAGCGTCCCCGAACCTGTTCCCGGTCCGCTCCCGGACGCCGGCCGGTACGCCGCGCCCGGCGGATATTCCAATGACGCCGAACTCCTGGCCCTCATCGATACCGGTGCGGCCCGCGGGGAAGGACTGGCGGCGATTTCGGAGAGGGATCTGATCATGGCGGCAGCGCACGAGGCGAGCGAACACGCGGGCCGGGCCGAGAGCACGAATATCGGTCCGAGCACGCTGGACCAGCTCGACGCCGATGTCACGCGCATCGCGAACGACTACGTGCACACCCCGCCCATGCCGATGATGGTGGAGATGCTGCGGGTGCGGCGCCGGGTGTACCGGCTGCTGGAGGGCCATCAGCGTCCCTCGGATACCGGCCACCTATATCTGTTGGCGGGCTCGCTGTCGGGGCTGCTCGCCAACGCGAGTACCGATCTCGGCTACCTCGATGCCGCCGGGGAACAGATCCGGGCTGCCTGGGCCTACGCGGAACTGTGCGGTCACAATGGGTTACGGGCCTGGGCGCGGGGGATGCACGCGCTGATCGAATACTGGTCGGAACGGCCGCACCGGGCCCTGCAGCTGGCGCAGCACGGCCAGGAGTACGCGGATTCGGCCACCGCCGCGGTGCGCCTGCACAATATCGAGGCGCGGATCTGGTCGAAGATAGGGAGCACCGCCGACACCGAACGGTGCCTCCGCGCCGCCGCCGACGCGAGTGCCCGGGCCGGAGCCGACAGCCTGCACGACGAGGTGGGCGGAGTGTTCGGTTTCTCCGACGCCAAAGCCGGCTATTACGCGGGCGCGACCTATATCCATCTCGGCCTGGCCGAACCCGCCTTGGCGGCCACCGAGCGCACCATCGAGCTCTACCGGACCGGCCCGGCGCGGCAGCGCTCCTACGGCGCCGAATCGCTGGCGCGCGTCGATTCGGCCGCCGCTCATCTGATCAACGGCAGCCTCGACGGCGCCGCGGCGGCACTGCTGCCCGTCCTGGCCCTCGACGAGGACAAACGGATCGCCCAATTGGAGGAACGCCTGACGGGCCTGCGGCGCCGGATCTGCGCGCCGGCCTTCCGCGGGGTCGCCGAGGCGCGGGCGCTCGACGAGCGGATCGAGGAATTCTGTGGATCGACGGCGTCGCGCAGCCTGCCCCCGGGTAGCGGGTAACCGGCCCTCTCGGTCCCGCGGGCGGGGAGCTGATCGAGCGAGCGCGGGTGCGCTGGGATATCGCCGGGGTTTCCCGGCCCGGTGCGGGCCGGGGCCCCGGTGCGCTCGGCTCGCGCGGCGGTAACGGTCCGGGGCCGGGCCGGGGCGGACCGGATATCCGCTTGCTCCTGGTGGCACCATGGATCGGGTGAGTACTGGCCATTCGCACCCCGCGCCCCGGATTCTGGAGCAGTCCAAGAAGCTGCAGAATGTCGTCTACGAGATCCGTGGACCGGTACACGCACACGCGGCACGGCTCGAATCCGAGGGTCACCGGATCCTGAAGCTCAATATCGGTAACCCCGCGCCCTTCGGCTTCGAGGCCCCCGATGTGATCATGCGGGATATGATCGCCGCCCTGCCGACCGCGCAGGGGTACTCCGAGTCCAAGGGCATACTGCCCGCTCGCCGGGCGATCGTGACCCGCTACGAGCTGGTCCCCGGCTTCCCGGAGCTCGATGTCGACGACGTCTACCTCGGCAACGGGGTCTCCGAGCTGATCACCATCACCATGCAGGCGCTGCTGGACAACGGGGACGAGGTGCTGATCCCGGCCCCCGACTATCCGCTCTGGACGGCGATGACCAGCCTGGCCGGCGGCACCCCGGTGCACTACATGTGCGATGAGGCCAGTGGCTGGCAGCCCGATATCGCCGATATCGAATCGAAGATCACCGAACGCACCAAGGCGCTGCTGGTGATCAATCCCAACAACCCGACCGGCGCGGTGTACTCGGCGGAGGTGCTGCAGCAGCTCGTCGACCTGGCGCGTAAGCACCGGCTGCTGCTGCTGGCCGACGAGATCTACGACAAGATCCTCTACGACGACGCCAAACACATCTCGCTCGCCACGCTGGCGCCCGATCTGTTGTGCCTCACCTTCAACGGTCTGTCCAAGGCCTACCGGGTGGCGGGGTACCGGTCCGGCTGGCTGGCCATCACCGGGCCCAAGGAGCACGCGGCCGGGTTCCTGGAGGGGGTGGATCTGCTCGCGTCGTCGCGGCTGTGCCCGAATGTGCCCGCACAGCACGCCATTCAGGTCGCGCTCGGTGGCTATCAGAGCATCGAGGATCTGATCCTGCCGGGCGGGCGGTTGCTGGAGCAGCGTGATGTGGCCTGGGAGCGATTGAACGCGATTCCCGGCGTGTCGTGCGTGAAACCCAAAGGCGCGCTGTATGCGTTCCCTAGGCTGGACCCCGAGGTACACGAGATCCACGACGACGAGAAACTGGTTCAGGACCTGCTGCTACAGGAGAAGATCCTGATGGTGCAGGGCACCGGTTTCAACTGGCCGCACCATGATCATCTGCGGATCGTAACCCTGCCCTGGGCACGCGATCTGGCCGTCGCCATAGAGCGTTTCGGCAATTTCCTCGCGAACTATCGACAGTAGCGAGGCGGGTTACCCCGGGTTAAAACCGACCTTCCATCCGGAATAAACCCAATTTTCCGAACCTACTGGCACAAAAGAGGATGCTGTGTGTACAGTGGTCCTCGGCACTTCAAGTGCCCGGCCAGGTTGTCTACCCCCCCTGGGCAACCTGGTCCTCGGGTTAGGCCGCCTACCCCCCTGGGCCGCCTGCCCGCGGGCGGCGGAGACATCCCCCTGCTCTCCGCCGCCCCTTCCCGAGGTCCTCGGAATTCAGCGAAATCGCAGCGTAAGCCGCATCTGCCGGTAACATGAGCCGATTGCGGATCCTCTAGGCTGACCGGGGTGAGCGACCACCATCACCATCACGACCACTCCGCGCCGATCGCCATCGGCGCGACCGCGGCCCGCGTCGTGGTAGGTCTGCTGGTCGCAATCGGCATCATTGTCGTCGTCGCCACCATCGCCCTGTGGCCCGACCGCCAACAGGTCGAGATCCCGCTGCCCATGCAGAACGCCGACGGGACCGCGGTGGTCACCGAAGCCGGGAAGGTGATCCGGCAGGATCTCGGCGCCTGCGGCAGTCCGTCCATCGGCCGGGTCTTCGACGGGGAACCCCAGCCGCCCACCATGCAGGTCTATGACTGCCAGCGCAGTCTGATCGCCATCGAATCCGGTCCGCACGAGGGCAAGCACACACTGCTGGAAATCGCGCCGGGCCCCGGGCAACCCGATCTGGCCGCCGGCGACGACCTGCGGATCGTGCGGCAGACCGGGCCGGACGGTACTCCCCTGTACTCGTTCGACGATTACGCGCGAGGGATGCCACTGAGCCTCATCGTGCTGGCCTTCGTCGTGGTGATCGTGGTGGTCGCCCGCTGGCGCGGGGTCCGTGCGCTGCTCGGCCTGGTTTTCGCCTTCGCGGTGCTGGTGGTCTTCCTGCTTCCCGCACTGCTCGACGGTAAACCCGCGATACCGGTCGCGCTGGTCGCCGGCTCACTGATCTTGTACGCGGTCCTGTACCTGGCGCATGGTGTGAATCTGCGCACCAGTTCGGCGCTGCTGGGCACCCTCACCTCCATGGTGGTGGCGGCGGTGCTGTCCTGGTTGACCATCGAGGCGACGGCACTGACCGGTCTGTCCGAGGAGCAGAACACCAATGTCGCGACCTACATCGAGCACGTCAGCATCACCGGTCTGCTGCTGGCCGGATTCATCATCGGTTCGCTCGGTGTGCTCAACGATGTGACCATCACCCAGGCGTCCGCGGCATTCGAACTCGCGGAACTGGACAAGAAGGCGAGCCGCCGCGAAGTGTTCGCCGCCGCCATGCGGGTGGGCCGCGACCATATCGCCAGTACCGTGTACACCCTGGTCCTGGCCTATGCCGGTGGAGCGCTGCCGCTGCTGCTGCTGTTCAGCGTCGCAGGCCGGCCGATCCGGGATGTGCTGGTGGGCGACGCGGTGGCCATCGAGATCGCGCGGTCGGCGGTCGGCGGTATCTGCTTGGCGCTGTCGGTGCCCCTGACGACAGGTATCGCGGTCATGCTGGCGCGGCCCTTCGGCAACAAACCCGCCGGCGGTCCGGCCGCTCCGGCCCGGAAGGCCGGAGCCGCCCGGCGCGCGGATACCGGTACGCACCGGAAGGTGCCCCGCCCCGGCGGTTCCGAAGGCGGCGCGCGGAAACGGTCCGGCCGTGGTTATCAACCGTGGCCGACGACCGGCGAACAGCCACGGGTACCGCGCGGCGGCTCCGGCGATCAGCGCCCCGGTTCCCGCACCGGTGAGACACCGGTCGAAAGGGGTGGGCAGTACGGGCCGCCGCGGTCCGCGCAGCGGTATCCCGGCCGGCCGGAGCCGGGGGACCGGCAATCCGGACCGGCGCGTCCCGACAACCAGTGGCCGTACAGCGGTGAGCAGCGCGAGACGCGTCGGCCGCGCTCGGGCCGGGCCGGCCCCGGCTACGGCGAGGGCTGACCGGTCGGGTCGGCCCGGAGAGTACGGCGCCTCGGCCGGTCAGCGGGTCGGGGGCGGCGGTGGGAACAGCGGGGGGAGCGTCGGGACGACGATCGGCGGCAGACCCGGCACCTGGAAGGTGTTCGGGCCGTTGGTGGTCGTGGGCGCCTCGGTCTCCCGCGGGGCCGCCACCGGAGGTGGCTCGGCCAGCGATTCGTGTTCCGGCGCGGTGGTCAGCGACGCGCCCGCCATACCGGGTCGCGCCGTAGGCGAGGCCGACGAGGTCACCGGCGGTGGGGTCGTACCCTCGACGGTGGTCGATTCCTGGCGGAACATGTGCTGGCCGTAGCCGAGACCGATACCGATCGCGGCCACCACCACGAGTGCGCTCACGGCCACCGCGGCGGCGCCGAGTTCACGGCGCCGCTGTGGAGGTTCGCGAAAAGAGCGCCGGGGCAGCAGCTTCTGCGGGATCCGGAGCGCGACGGTCGGCGGATCCTCCTCCGGCGTCAGCTGCGGGGCCGCGGATCCGACCGGGCGCGCCGCCACGGTCTGCGGCGCCGCGGCGGCGCCGCTGGGGTATTTCTCGAGGCCGGGCCGTTCGGGGACGGCACCGGTGTGCGCGACCGAGCCGGCCGGCAGGTCGACCGCGGTACCGGCGGGCGGGCCGAAGATACCGGGTTGCGGCATCGGCACATTCGGTCGTGAGACCGCCGGAGCGGCGACGGTCGCTTTCGTGGCCGCGTCGCCCGGTGTCACCGGGGGGATGTCGAGTTCGGCCCCGAAGATACCGACCTCCGGCGCGGGCGGCGGGGCCGTGATATCGGCCGGCCGCACCGCGGCGGTCGCGAGCGACGGCACCGGACCGTCCGAGCGCGGCGGGGCAGTGGCCGGCCGCGATTCCGGCGCCAGCCGCGCCAGCAGGGCGGCTCCACGCGCCGTCGCCGCCTCCGGCTCCGGCGGCACCAGCACCGGCATCTCCAGGATTTCCCGGAGTGTGCGGCTGACCAACGGGATACGGACGCCACCGCCCACCGCGAGAACAGCCTGCACCGCACGGCCCGAACGGCCGATGATCTCGCGGGTGGTGTGCACCGAGGTCTCGACGGCCCGGCCGATCAGGGCGGTGAAATTCTCCTGGGTGAGCAGTACCGGTCCGTAATCGCTGGGCAGTGCCACCGCGGAGGTCCCCGAAAGTTTCTCCTTCGCCGCCCGGCACAGGGCATCCAGCCGCGCCAGACCGTCCGGATCCGGCGGATGGGCGATCCGGCCGGAATTGATCTGCTGTTCGCGGATGAGTGAATCGAAGTATTCGCCGCTGATATCGCCGGTGCGTTCGGTGTACACGATCTGCCCCTCGGCGACCTCCACGACGGTGACCGACAGACCCGACGCGCCCAGGTCGTAGACGCCGAGCGTGCTGACGCCGGCCAATGCGCCGGAGGCGGTGGCGAATTCTATGGTGGCCCCGATATCGGGCACGATGTCGTAATTGTCGAGCCCGTGCTCGGCCATCGCCACGTGCATGGCCTCGGCCTGTAGTTCATCGCGGCAGGCCAGCACGGTCCGGACGATCCCGGGATCGGAGTTCAACGCGGCGGCCACCGAGAGCGCGGCCCGCTCGGCGCTCGGGGTCTCGGGCGGTACGACGAAGGTGCGCAGCTCGAACGACTGTGGGTCGGGCGTCGCGGCGCCCGCCGGTGGGCGCGCCAAGCGGATCGCGCCGGTTCCCACCGACACTCCCAATGCTGAACTCATCGGCAGCCCATCCGTACTTCCCGCTTCACGATCTGCGAGCGTCGCCCGGTCGATGGTGACGGCTCATCCCCCGAATCACTCTTCCGACACTACCGCTCGGTCCCGTCGCCGCGGGAGGCAGCAGTCACCGGCGTGAGCCCACCGGCCCCACGATGCTACGGGGTGCCCAGCCCCGCGTACACCCATCCGGCCGAGCGCCAGGCGGCCCGATCGAGACAATTGCGACCGTCGATGATCGAGCGTGTCCGCACCACGGCGTCCAGATCCCGCGGGTGCAGCTGTACGAACTCGTTCCATTCGGTGAGGACCAGCACCACATCGGCGCGATCACAGGCTTCCACCACCGAGGTGGCGTAGTTCAGGGTGGGGAATACGCGCCGGGAGTTCTCCAGGGCCTTCGGGTCGTAGACGGTGACGACCGCGCCGTGCAGCTGCATCATGCCGGCCACGTTCAGGGCGGGGGAGTCGCGCACATCGTCGGATTCGGGTTTGAAGGCGGCGCCGAGCACCGCCACGTTCGCCCCGAGCAGCGATCCGCCGCAGGCACGGGCCGCCATATCCACCAGCTTCGTGCGGCGGCGCATATTGATGTTGTCGACCTCGCGCAGGAAGGCCAGCGCGTGGTCGGCGCCGAGTTCTCCGGCCCGGGCCATGAAGGCGCGAATGTCCTTGGGCAGGCAACCACCGCCGAAGCCGAGCCCCGCGTTCAGGAAGCGGCGGCCGATGCGGGCGTCGTGACCGAGGGCGTCGGCCAGGACCGTGACATCGGCACCGGTGGCCTCGCAGACCTCGGATACCGCGTTGATGAAGGAGATCTTGGTCGCCAGGAAGGCGTTGGCGGACACCTTGACCAGCTCCGCGGTGGCCAGATCGGTGAGCAGGAAGGGGACCTCGGCGGCCAGTAGCTCCGCGTACAACTCCTCGACCACTTCGCGCACCCAGGCCGACCGCTCGCGCTGCTCGTCCACGCCGAGTACCAGCCGGTCCGGCCGCAGGGTGTCCTCGACCGCGAAACCCTCGCGCAGGAATTCGGGATTCCACGCGACCTCCACGTCCACCGAGGCCAGGGCGCGGGCGCGGCGACCGAGTGCGGCGGCGGTGCCCACCGGCACAGTGGATTTGCCGACGATCACCGTGGGACGGGTGATGAGCGGTGCGAGCGTATCCACGACCGCGTGCACATATTTCAGGTCGGCGGCGTACTCGCCCTTCTTCTGCGGGGTGCCGACCCCGAGAAAATGGACATCGGCATGGTCGGCCGCTTCGGCATAGGAGGTGGTGAACCTGAGCCGGCCCGCGTCGAGATTGCGGCGCAGTACCGCCTCGAGGCCGGGTTCGTAGAAGGGAGTGACACCGTCGGAGAGTTTCGCGACCTTGCCCGGGTCGATATCGACCCCGATCACATCGTGCCCGAGCTCGGCCATACACGCTGCGTGCGTGGCCCCCAGGTACCCGGTTCCGAAGACTGTGCATCGCATGATCGATTGGTAATCCCCGTCGGTGCACACACCAGAAAACCGAGGCGAGGTGCCGGTCAACAGCAGGTGTACACCGGGCGACGCGGTCCGCCGAACGGTGCTGAGCAGGGCATACGTCCGCGTCGGCGGCGGCCGCGTGCTCCCCGCGTACCGTCGTTTTCGCCCCGGAGTGCGTGCTGTGTGACGCCGCGAGCGCTGCGGCGGCGTGCGGTCCGCGTGCCGCGCTTTCGTCCGGGCACACGCGTCCTGTGGATCTCTGTGGATGGACCGTGCCGATTAGGATCGCGGCCGTGCGCCGCCGACTCGTCCTCGCCGCGGGGGTGGTCTCTGTCGTCGTACTGGTCTTCGGACTGTGGCCGGTCTATGTGAGTCCGCAGCGTGAGGAGCCCGCGCCCGCCGATGCCATCCTGGTGCTCGGCGGCGCCCACGACGGACGGGAAGAACTGGGGCTACGGCTGGCCCGCGCTGGATACGCGCCGCGGGTACTGATCTCCAACCCGTACGAGGACAGCCCGCTGGTGAACCGGATCTGTCACGGCGGGTACAGCTTCGAGGTGGTCTGTTTCGATCCGTCACCGCGTACGACCCGGGGAGAGGGACGCTATCTCGCCGACCAGGCGCGGGAACACGGCTGGGAGCGGGTCATCGTGGTGACCTTCACCCCGCATATCTCCCGGGCCAGGTTCGTGCTCGGGAAGTGCTGGGACGGGCAGCTGCTGTTCGTGGACACCCGCCCGCGGCTGTCGGTGCCGCGCTGGGCCTACGACTACATCTATCAATCGGTGGGGTACGCGAAGGCGGTTTTCGAGGAGTGCTGTGTGCGGTCGGATAGGTGACCATCGAGCACTCACCGGGCTGTGGGCCTACCCACGTGTCGAGGCGGAGGCCCGCGCACACCTCGTCTACTCCGGATGTCACATTCGGGACCGGGGCCGAAGGCCCACGGTGTCGACCCGGCCGACACGGTGCCGGCCTTCATTCGCGCAGTCGCCGCAGACCCGGCGGGGCCGCACTCCGCGTCGCTGCAGGTGGTCCGGACGAACCTCGGCTTCGGGATCCTCCGGACCACTCCGCGCTCGGTCGCTGCGCTTCTTCGCTCTGTCGCTCCGGAACCGGGGCCCGCACCGATCACGGAGGTGGTGCTCCGGTGGTGGCGGACACGGGAGCCGCGCAGATATGAGGGCGTATGCCTTCAGTTTGACGCGGTACCGGTGACCTGGCTACATTCGCACTAGCGCCGGTACTCACCGGACCCGCTGCGACGACGCATGAAGCCTTCGGGAGCGTGTATGGATTACGACTGGTCGGAGGCCGAGCGGGCCTTCCGAGACGAGGTACGAGCGTTCCTGGCCGAGAAGCTGACACCCGAGGTGAGTACCGCGGGCCGGCTGATGACCAGTGTCTACTCCGACCACGAAGCGAGCCTGGAATGGCAGCGCATCCTGCACGAGCGGGGTTGGGCCGCGCCGCACTGGCCGGTCGAGTACGGCGGTTGCGACTGGTCGCTCACCCAGCACTACATCTTCAGCCGGGAACTCACCCTGGCCGGCGCACCCGCGCTGTCGCCCATGGGCATCCGAATGGTCGCCCCGGCCCTGATCGCGTTCGGCACCGACGAGCAGAAGGATTACTTCCTGCCCCGCATCCTCACCGGCGAGGTCTTCTTCTGCCAGGGCTACTCCGAGCCCGAAGCCGGGTCCGACCTGGCCGCGCTGAATATGTCCGCGGTCTCCGACGGCGACGACTTCCTCATCTCCGGCAGCAAGATCTGGACCACCCACGCCACCGAGGCGAACTGGATCTTCGCGCTGGTCCGCACCTCGCGTGCGGGGAGGAAACAACAGGGCATCACCTTCCTGCTGATGGATATGACCGCGCCCGGTATCGAGATCCGGCCGCTGGTGATGAGCTCGGGCGAGCAGGTGCAGAACCAGATCTTCTTCGACAATGTGCGGGTGCCCAAGAGCAATGTGCTCGGGCAGATCGACGACGGCTGGACCGTCGCCAAATACCTGCTGGTCCACGAGCGCGGCGGCGGTGCCATGGCCCCGGCGCTGCAGGCCATGGCCCAGAACATCGCCACCGCGGCGGCCGGACAGCCCGGCCGGGGCGGTAACCCGCTCAGCGAGGACCCGCATTTCGCCGCCCAGCTCGCCGACGCGCGGATCCGCACCGAGGTGCTGGAAGTGCTGGAGTTCCGGACCCTGGCCGCCATGGCCCAGGGCAAGGATCTCGGCACCTCCTCGTCCATGCTGAAGATCCTGTCCACCGAGCTCAGCCAGCAGCTCACCGAACTGGCGCTCACCGCCGCCGGACCGCGCGGGCGGGTCTACCAGCCGCACGCCACCGCGCCGGGCGGGCCGATCGCCGAATACACCCCGCCCGCGGACGGTTACCTCAGCGGCGCCGAGTGGCAGGCTGTCGCGCCGCTGCGCTATTTCAACGATCGCGCCGGTTCGATCTACGCGGGCAGTAACGAAATCCAGCGAAATATCCTCGCCAAGGCAGCATTGGGGCTCTGATGGACTTCACCTTCACCGACGAACAGCAGATGCTGCGCGACGCGGTCTCCGGTTTTCTCGCCGCCCGATACGACCTGGTGAAAAGCCGTACCGCGGTCAAATCCGGTCCCGGCTGGCAGCCCGAGATCTGGCGCGGGCTGGCCGAACTGGATGTCCTGGGCCTCACCCTGCCGGAGGAATTCGGCGGTTCGGGCGGCGGCCCGATCGAGGGCATGATCATCGCCGAGGAATTGGGCCGCGCCCTGGTCGTGGAACCCTATGTCGACACCGTGGTGGTCGGCGGAGGGCTGCTGCGCCGTTCGGGTGGCGAACGGGCCGGTGAGCTGCTGCGTGGCATCGCGGACGGCACCGTGCGGCCGGCCTTCGCCGCGCTCGAACCGCAGTCCGGCGAAGCGCGCCACGATGTGGCGACGACCGCCCGCCGCGACGGCGACGACTGGGTGATCGACGGATCGAAGATCGTGGTCACCGGCGTGCCCGTCGCGACACATCTGATCGTCTCCGCGCGCACCTCCGGCGAGCGTCGTGATCAGGACGGGATCTCGCTGTTCCTGGTCGAATACGATCCCGCCGCCCCGCCGGCCGGTGTCGAGGCGCACCAGTACCGCACCATCGATGATCGCGCCGCCGCCGATCTCACCTTCAGCGAGGTCCGGGTGCCCGCGAGCGCGTTGCTGGGCGAGGAGGGACAGGCGTGGCCCGCGATCGATGCCACGGTGGACGAAGCGATCGCCGCGGTCGCCTCCGAGGCCGTCGGCCTGATGCGCAAGGTGCTCGACGACACCGTCGAATACACCAAGCAGCGGCAGCAGTTCGGGGTGCCGATCAGTAGCTTCCAGGCGCTACAGCACCGGATGGTCGATATGCTGATCGAACTCGAGCAGAGCGTCGCCGCCGCCTATCTGGCCGCCTACGCGGTAGAAGCCGAACCCGCCGAACGGGCCCGCGCGGTCTCGGCCGCCAAGGTGACCATCGGCCGGGCCACCCGTTTCATCGGCCAGAATTCGGTCCAGCTGCACGGTGCGATGGGTATGACCGAGGAACTGGCCATCGGCCACTACTTCAAGCGGCTCACCGCCATCGAATACGAATTCGGCTCCAGCTCCGATCATCTCGCGCGCTATATCGCGGCGACGAAAATCTGATCGGACCGCACCGTGCTCACCCGTGCGCCCGAGCGCGGTGCGGAAGGTCCGGTCGCGTGGTGGTTCGTCCAGAGGGGGCTCACCGCGCGACCGGGACCGGAATCAGTATTCGAGTTCCGTCCACGGAATTGTTATGGGAAAGGGGAATTCGATGCGTATGCCGTCCGGGTCCCCCGGGCTCCATTCGCCGGCCAGGAGATAGTTGGCCGACCGGAGCGGGCGCACGCCTCCGGGCAACCGCCCGGGTCCGGTCTCCAGCCCGTAGGCGCGAACCGTTGCTATCGCGCTCACTTCGCGGGCCAAGGTGACCTCCCAGTACCAAGGGATGCCTGCGCTCGCGTACCGGCCTTTTTTCGCCTCCATATCGGTTTGAGTATTCGACGGTGACAGAACCTCGCCAACCAGCAGCGTGGTACTTGCCCGGATATCTTCGAACGGCGTCCTCGGACACCGGCACACCAGGAAGTCCGGGGTCAAAAAATCGGACTTACCGTGACTACCCAGGAATACGTTGGTCTCGGTTTCGACTCGCCAGCAATGTTGCGGGTCTGCTGCCATGGTCTTCCGGGCGCAGCTTTCGAGAGCATTCGTCAGGCGGCGGCTGAAAGCTTGGTGTTCCATGGGCCCCCGGCGTAGCCATACCACTCGCCCGTCCCACAGCTCGATCTGCTCGGCGATCTCTTCGGGTAGCTGCTCGAGTTCCTCCCAGGTCATGTACTCGGGAAGCTCGGGCCGTTCGGTGTGCGGCAGGGACATGGCACCATCGTATGCCTGGTCAGGCCCGTATTCGCCGCATCGAGCGGAACCCGGTCACCCTGTCGCGGCCCGGATCGCCGTCTCGACCGCCGAGAACGGCCCGGGCCCGGTGATCCGCAACGGGTGCGTCGGCTCGAGGTTGGGCTGGGCCAGGAACCGGGGGTGGGATCCGCGGTTCGGCTGTCCCGCGTGGACCAGGAACGGGTGGCAGAGGTAGACGTCGCCGGCGCGGCCGGTGGCGTGGGTGGTCGGGAGGTCGGCGGTGGCCGGGTCGGCCCGGGCGGCGAGCTCGCGGGCGTCGAGACCGGCGTCGCCTTCCGGTTCGAGTATCCGGGCCACCTCTTTGTGCGAGCCCACCCGCAGCCGGGTGGGTGCCTCCCGCTCGCCGGTATCGGAGAACAGGAACAACATCAGCAGCGCCCGGCCCTTCGAATGGATATTGATCCGCCAGCTCAGATAATCGGTGGGCGACGAATCGGGGCCGGGGAAACTGGCGTCGACATGCCAGCCGTCGAGTACGGCCGTCTCCTGACCCGGGAAGCGGATCACGAAACCGCCGAGACTACGGCGCGGCGCCCAGCGCCCGGGACCGACGAGCGCGTCGTAGGCCGAGCGCAGCCGCGGGGTGGCCGCGGCGGAGACGAAGGGTGCGCTCGGGTAATCCGGCCGGAAGGCCGCCGGGGTGGGCCAGGTGGCGGGATCGTCGGGGCAGGCATCCAGGTCCTGCCATATAATCTCGCGGCACTCCTCGGCGAGTGCACGTGGAAATGCGTCGGGGACGTGGACATATCCGTTGTCGATGAAGGAGGCCACCTGTACGTCGTCGAGCACGGGCTCCATTGCAGCCGGTGCCGATGCCCCGCGCCAGTGATTTTCCCGCACGCCGGGGTCATACGCTCTGCACGACGGCGCCCGCTGCGACCCTCCACCGAACGCCCGAGCCGACCTGCGCGGCCGGCCCTCGTTTCCATCGGTTCCGGAATACCGTTGCGCCCGCCCGACTTGGACCCGGATATGACGAGTACGCAGTTCGATCCGCGCACCCTGCTCAGCGAGAGCCGGCTCGGCGTCCTGGCCACCATCAAATCCAACGGTCTGCCGCAGCTGTCCCCGGTGACCCCCTACTACGACCGTGCGGCCGAGACCATCTACGTCTCGATGACCGAGGGCCGGGCCAAAACCGTGAACCTGCGTCGTGATCCGCGGGCGGCGCTGGAGGTCACCCGGGCCGACGGCTGGGCCTGGGCGACCGCGGAGGGCACGGTCACCCTCACCGGCCCGGGTGCCGACCCGCACGGACCGGAGGTGGAGGCGCTGGTCGACTACTACCGGAAGGCGGCGGGCGAACACCCGGACTGGGACGAGTACCGGACGGTCATGGTCGCCGACCGCCGGGTCCTCATGGAACTCGCGGTGCAGAACGTGTACGGCGCTGCGTTGCGCTGAGTCGCACCTTTTCCCCGGCTCCGCACGGCGGTCGTACCGCTCGTGTATCGGCCGGTGCGCGTGGGCGGGTGCCGGTCGGCACCGCGGGCCGCGTGCCGTTTCCCGTGTGATCGCCGAGGCCCGCCGCTCGGCATCGGTTCCGAGCCGAAGACGTGCGACCACTGAATCTGTGCTCGGACGGCGCGCTCACACACGACGCGGCGACGGACGAGCCTGCGAACTCCACCGTGCCGGAATCAAGGTCCGGGAGTCGGTTCCTCGAGGGTGGGGGCGCCCGCGGGCGCCCGGGCGTCCCGGCCGGACGGTGGCACACCCGAGTCGAGCAGGATCGAGGCGAGGAGTTCGCGGGAACGGGCCAGGTCCGAGGCCAATGCGTCCATTCGGTCGATCTCGGTCTGCAGGACCGCGACGACTTCCGCGCGCGGCTCGATCCTGCCGACCGCGTCGCGGGTGCACGGCAATACCCGGCGGATCACCTCGGTGGTGAGCCCCGCAGAAAGCAGAGCCGAAAAACCTCTGCTTCAACCCATCAGACGCTCGAAATGCCACGGTCCTCGCAACTCCTACAACTCGTAGGTGTTGCGAGGACCGCTAGAACCCGCGGGTTCCGCCGGGCCCTGCTGGTATTCGTACTGTTCTGGTCAGCCCTTGCGGCCCGGTGCCCTGGCGCCGGATTTGAAGCCCAGCGCACCCGGCTTGGCCGGCGGCGGGGTCGCCCCCGAACCGTTGCCCGCGCTGCCGTTACCGGCGGCTCCGGTCTCGGTCGTGGCCTTCGGCGTCGTTTCCTCCGTGCGCTCCGGTGCCGATTCGGCGGGGGCTTCCGAGGACGATTCCGCGGTGGTCGCCGAGGACGATTCCGCGGTGACCTCGGCAGCCGGTGTGGCGGTGGCCTTCGGCGCCGGCGCTTTCGCACCGGGTGCCTTGGCGCCCGGGCGCTTGAATCCGGATTTCATCGCCAGGCCCTTGGCCGGTTTCGACGGCTTGCTCTCGGCGGGAGCCGCCGCGGTGGCCGATTCGGCGTCCGATTCCGTGGCCGATTCCGTGGCCGGAGCCGTCTCGGCCTTCGGGGCCGCCTTCGCGCCGGGCGCCTTGGCGCCGGGCCGTTTGAATCCGGATTTCATCGCCAGGCCCTTGGCCGCGACCGTGGGTTTGGTTTCGCTCGGTGCCGAGCTCGCGGTGGTGTCTGCGGACTCCTCGGTAGCCGGTTCGGCGGCGGGAGCAGAGCTCTCGGCAGCGGGCTCTTTCGCGCCCGGTGCTTTCGCGCCCGGCGCTTTGGCGGCGCCCTTCATCGCCAGACCCTTGCCGCCGGGTGCCTTCGCGGCACCCTTCATACCCAGACCCTTCACCGGCGGAGCGGTGGCGGCCTCGGCGGTCTCCTCGACTGCGGGAGCGGGTTCGGCCTTGGCCCCGGGCGCCTTGGCCGCGCCCTTCATCGCCAGACCTTTGCCGCCGGGGGCTTTCGCGGCACCCTTCATACCGAGGCCCTTGGCGGCCGGTGCCGCCTTGTCCTCGGTTCCGGCCGCGGGTGCCGCGGCTTCGGCCCCGGGCGCCTTGGCGGTGCCCTTCATGCCGAGTCCCTTACCGGGTGCTTTGGCCGGGCCCTTCATGGCGAGGCCGCCGCCCTTGGGCGCCGCCTTCTCCACCGCGGGCGCGGCTTCGGCTTCGGCGGCGACCGGTTCGGGTTCCGGTTCGGGTTCGGCCTTGGGCTCCTGGACCACCGTGAGATTGGCGGTCAACTGGTCCGGCTGCTGCCGCTCGATCGACTCGAGCATCAGCTGCGCGACGTCCACGACCTCCACGCCTTCGCCCTGTCCGGACTCCTGGCGGGCGGTCACACCGTCGGTGAGCATCACCCGGCAGAACGGGCAGCCGGTGGCGATCTTGGCCGGTGAGGTGGTGAGCGCCTCGTCCACGCGGTCGATATTGATCCGCTTACCCAGCTGCTCTTCCATCCACATACGGGCGCCGCCGGCGCCGCAGCACATGGACCGTTCGCCGTGCCGGGGCATTTCCACCAGGGTGGATCCGGAGGCGGCCATCAGCTCACGCGGAGCGTTGTAGACCTTGTTGTGCCGGCCGAGGTAGCAGGGGTCGTGGTAGGTGACGTTCTGCGAGACCGGGGCCACCGGGACCAGCTGCTTACCGCGCACCAGCCGGTTCAGCAGCTGGGTGTGGTGCACGACCTCGTAGGTGCCGCCCACCTGCGGGTATTCATTGTTGAGCGCGTTGAAGCAGTGCGCGCAGGTGACGACGATCTTCTTCTTTTCCTGCTCGACGCCCTCGAACACCGAGTTCAGCAGCTCGATGTTCTGCATCGCCAGCTGCTGGAACAGGAATTCGTTGCCCGCGCGCCGGGCCGAATCGCCGGTGCAGGTCTCCTCCTGGCCGAGCACCATGAATTTCACCCCGGCGGTCGCCAGCAGTTCGGCGACGGCCTTGGTGGTCTTCTTGGCGCGGTCCTCGTAGGCGCCGGCGCAGCCGACCCAGAACAGGTATTCGTAGCCGTCGAAGCTGTCGGCGTCCTGGCCGAAGACGGGGATATCGAAGTCCAGCTCGTTGATCCAGTTGAGCCGGTCCTTGGCGTTCTGGCCCCAGGGGTTGCCCTTGTTCTCCAGATTCTTGAACAGGCCCGCGAGTTCGGACGGGAAATCCGATTCGATGAGCACCTGGTAGCGGCGCATATCGATGATGTGGTCGACGTGTTCGATATCGACCGGGCACTGCTCCACGCAGGCGCCGCAGGTGGTGCAGCTCCACAGCACCTCCGGGTCGATGATCCCGTTCACCTCGTGGTCGCCGACGAGCGGGCGCTCGGCCTCGGCGCGCGCGGCCTCGGAGACCCGGGCCAGCTTCTTCTCGTCCGGGTTGCCCTCTCCGTCGACCAGGCCGACCTCGTCGCCGCCCATGTCCTTGCTGCCACCGGCCAGCAGATACGGCGCCTTGGCCCGGCCGTGGTCGCGTAGCGACATGATGAGGAGTTTGGGTGACAGCGGCTTACCGGTGTTCCACGCGGGGCACTGCGACTGGCAGCGACCGCATTCGGTGCAGGTGGTGAAGTCCAGCCAGCCCTTCCACGAGAAATCCTCGATCCGCCCGGCGCCGAGAGTATCGGTGTCGGGGTCGACGTTCTCCATGTCCAGGGCACGGCCTTTGGACATCATCGGTTTGGCCGCGCCCAGGGCGACATCACCGTCGTCCTCACGCTTGAAATAGATGTTGAAGAAGGCCGAGAACCGGTGCCAGGCCACGCCCCAGGTGATGTTGCGGCCGACGAAGTAGAGGAAGGCCATACCGGACATCAGCTTGATGAAGGCGAAGATCGACACCAGAGTGGGGCTCGCCGGCAGCAGCTTGGCGACCTGCATGGTGAAGAAGTCGGTACCGGCGTGAGCGTGCCCGTAGGTGGCGAGCTTGCCCGCCTTCACGAAGATCATGCCCAGGCCCTCGAGCAGGACGATGGCCTCGATGACGTAGGCGGGGCCGAACGCGGAGCCGCTGAACCGGGAAAGCCGCTCCGGTACCCGCGGATGGTTCAGCTGGCGGATGACGATCAGCGTCACGATGCCGACGACGGTTCCGATGCCGAGGATCTCGTCCCACAGGTGATAGATCGCCGTGTTGCCGATCAGCGGCCAGTGGAAGGCCGGATCGAAGGTCTGACCGTAGGCCTCGAACCAAAGGATCGCGCCACCCAGGAACCCGATCATCACCAGCCAGTGTGCCCAGCCCACCGTCCGGAATTTGTTCATCCGGGTGTGGGCCAGGAACTCCACCAGCATCTGCTTGAAGCGCGGGAAGAACGGTCGCCAGCGGTCCGGGGCGGGCTGGCCCAGCATGATGGCGCGGACGATATCCCGGACGCCGCCGAAGAACGACGCCCAACACAGCAGGCTGAGCGCCGCTCCCAGGGTGCCCAGCGTCACTGTCAGGGCATTCATGTCGCGACCTTTCTTTCGAAGCAACACGAGGTAGGGGGAACTGAGCAGTACCCCGTCCGGCTCGTATCGTAACCGCCAGTAAGTTACCCACCAGTAACTAATGGTGTCCACTGTACGATCTGCGTCAGCCCTCCGGTGCGCCTGCCTGGGCTTATCCGCATGGATCGCGGCGTGATCAATATCACTCTTTTCAGTTTGCTGCCCAAAGCGCATAAGGGCTGATTAACACCGTAAAGGGCCGGTTGCCGAGGGTAGTGATAAGCCCAGGCTTACCGGCGGGATTCTTACGCTTGGGAAACGAATCTCGCCATTTGACAGTGCATTCGACTACGCTCAGCCCGATCTATCATGAAGCGTGACATCTCATAACGCTCGGGGAGGATTCCGGGTTCGGTCACATCGACCACCTCGCGTTGAGATGGGACGCACCACACCCGATTGGAAATGGATGACAATCCCGAGATCCACTGTGATCGCCGCACTGGTCACCGGTTCGCTCGCTATGGGCTTCGGCACAGCTCACGCCGATCCGGCCCAGGCCCCTGCACCGGAAAAGCCGACGCCTGTCAACTACTCCCTGCAGCTGGTGGAGAAGACGGTCGTCGCGACTCTGCAGGGGGGCTCGTTCTCGATTGTGGAGAAAGAAGTGGAGCCCGTGTCGGACCCGGCCGTCACCGAGGGCGGCGAGGCCGCGGCCCCGGAGAAGGACGAGTTCGTCGAGGTAAAGGACAAGCTCGGCAACCTTCTGGTCTCCTGGCCGCTTGATTTCTCAGTCGCGGGTACCGAGGTTCCGGTGAAACCGGTGCTCAAGAACGATGACACCGTCCTCGAGCTGACGCCGGAGAAGACCGATATCCAGGTCGCGCAGCCGGTGAACGCGGTGAACTTGACCGCGAAGCCGATCGCGTCGCCTTCGGAGAACCAGTCGGCGATGAACGAGTTCACCACCCAGTTCTCCCTGGCCACCGCGGTGGGCGGATTCCTGGGTACGGCGATCGGCGTCGTGGCCGGCGGTATCGTCGGCTGCATCCTCGGTCTGCCCCTCTTCGCGGTGGGCTGCATCCCGGCCGCGGTCGCCGGCGCCGGTATCGGCGGCATCCTGGGCACCGTGGCATTCGGTGGCCCCGCGCTCGCCGTGGCGGGAATGGAACTGATCAACACCATTCAGGCTCCCGCCGGCACGAGCAAATGGGCCAATGACGGCAAGCCCGTCACCCAAGAGGAGCCCGCTCCCGCACCCGCGGAGAAGTAACCCCGTTCATCCGGACAACCGAAAGGGCCGACAGCTTGTGAACTGGCCCCCGGAAGTTGGACCTGGTTTCTAAAGGCTAGGCAGTGAGGGCCTGGGCTCGGTACTGGACCGGGCTCAGGCCCTCACGTGTTGTTGAGGTCCGGTCGTTGTTGTGCCAGTCGATATAGTCCTCCAGCGCGGTGGTGAAGGCATTGATGCTGAGGAAGGTGGCGTGGTGGAAGTTCTTCTTTGCGGTGGCCGAAGAAGCTCTCGATCACAGCGTTGTCCAGGCAGTTGCCCTTGCGTGACATCGATTGGGTCGCACCGCTTCGGCAAGCAGTAGACGCCAGGACTCGTGCTGGTAGTGGTAGCCCTGGTCGGTGTGCACCAGCGGTGCCTGGTTCGGGAGCAACGTGGCCAGAGCGTTCTCAAAGGACGTGTTGGTCAGGGCCAGGTTCGGAGAGATAGACCAGGAATAGGCGATGATCTGCGATCGAACAGGTCCATCACCGGAGACAGGTAGACCTTCCGGTCCGCCACGGCGAACTCGGTGACATCGGTGACCCACTTCTGGTTCGGTGCCTCGGCGGTGAACTCGCGTTTCATCAGGTTGGGGGTGACTTTGCCGGCTTGGCCGCGGTACGAGTTGTAGCGCCGTCGTCGGCGGACCCGACACATCAGACCCAATCGGCGCATCAGTTTGAAAAGGGTCTTCTTCGCGACTCGCCACCCGTTTTTGACCAGTTCCACCTGGACCCGGCGGTGCCCGTAGCGGCCCTTGGCCGCCGCGAAGACCTCACCGATCGCGGTCTTCAGCCCCGATTGTGTTCAGTCGGGCCTGATGGTAGAAGAACGTCGAGCGGGCAAGACCGGCCGCGCTCATTAGCAGATCGAGGCGGTGTTCGGCCTTGAGTGCGATGACCGGGCGGACCTTCACCGTCGTTCTTGCGCCCTCGAGGCCCTCAATTTTCTCGGGTAGGCAACCTCGGCCTTGAGTCGCTCGTTCTCCCGGCGCAGCCGCGTGAGCTCCGACTCTTCGACAGCCGGGGCGCCGGAGTCTGCCCGCGGGCGTCCCCTCGGCCTGGGCCATAGCGCGTCCTCGCCCCCTTGCGGTACAACCGCGCCCACGTCTCGACCAGCTTCGGGGAGGAAAGATCGAACTCCCTGGCCATCGAGACCTTGGTCTCCCCAGCCAGGAAACGACGAACCAGCTCCATCTTGAACTCGAAGCCGAATGACCTCTTGGTCGGCTTGGCCACTAGCGCACCACCTCCACGAACCCGCCACCGGTCATAGAGCCGGTCGATCGCCGGAGCACTGACGTCCAGACCTCGAGCGACTGACTTATTGCCCCAGCCGGCTTCGAACAAGGCTACCGCTGCCGCCTGCTGGTCCCCAGACAGCGAACTTCGTGCAGACATGACTGCTCCCCGGTAGTCGGAACTGAATTCTCAGTCCAACTTCCGGGGAGCAGTTCACTTGCCGCTGTCGGCCCTTTCGGTTGTACGTCTAGGGGATTTGATTGCGCGGCCGGGAGGTCTGTTGCTGCCGACGCGGCGACGAGAGCCATAAACGGGTAGGTCCGTTGGGTCCGCGCCCCGCTGGATCGGGCTATTGGGCAGCCCGCGCCGGGGGCGGGGCGGAGTTCCGCAAGAACGATGCCGTGGAGCTCTGGGGCCCGCGGCCAGTGGCAGCTGGGAAGGGCAGGGGTCCCGGACAGGCGAGAGGGGGGGGGGCCGGGACGCCGGCGCCCCCCCCCAGGAAGGGTGGACGGGGGGGGGGGCCCCCCGCGGGGGGGGACCCGGGCGGAGGTTTAAGACCCCCGGGGGGGTGGTGTTGGCCCCCGGGCGGGCGGGCGC